>JAQSXO010000400.1 GCA_029256625.1 Cellulosimicrobium sp.
CCTCTCGGGCATGCAGCCCACGGAGGACTCGCTGCAGCTCGGCAACTACATCGGCGCACTGCGCCAGTGGGTCGCGCTCCAGGACTCCTACGACGCGCTCTACTGCGTCGTCGACCTCCACGCCCTGACGGTCAACCCCGACCCGGAGCGGCTGCGCGAGCGCACGCGCCGCACCGCGGCGCAGTACCTCGCCGGCGGCGTCGACCCGGACCGGTCCGCCCTCTTCGTCCAGTCGCACGTCCCGCAGCACGCCGAGCTGTCGTGGGTGCTGTCGTGCCAGACGGGCTTCGGCGAGGCCGGCCGCATGACGCAGTTCAAGGACAAGTCCGCGAAGCAGGGTGCGGACGGGACGACGGTGGGGCTGTTCACCTACCCGGTCCTCATGGCGGCGGACATCCTGCTGTACGACGCGGCCCTCGTCCCGGTCGGGGAGGACCAGCGCCAGCACCTCGAGCTCACCCGCGACCTCGCGGAACGGCTCAACGCCCGCTTCGGCGACGGGACCGCCGTCGTGCCGGAGGCGCACATCGTCCGCTCGGTCGCGAAGATCTACGACCTGCAGGAGCCGACGGCGAAGATGAGCAAGTCGTCGTCGAACGGCAAGGGCGTCATCTGGCTCCTGGAGGACCCGAAGACCGCGGCGAAGCGGATCCGCTCCGCGGCGACGGACTCGGACACGGACATCCGGTACGACCCCGTCGCCAAGCCCGGCGTGTCGAACCTCCTGACGATCTACTCCGCGCTGACCGGGCGCGACGTCGAGGCGATCGCCGCGGAGTACGACGGTCAGGGGTACGGGCGGCTCAAGGTCGACCTCGCGGACGTCGTGGTCGACTTCCTCGTCCCGTTCCAGGAGCGCGCCAACACCTACCTCGCCGACCCGGCGGAGCTCGACGCCGTGCTCGCGCGAGGGGCCCAGAAGGCGCGCGAGATCGCCGCCGGCACGCTGGCGCGCATCTACGACCGCGTCGGCCTCCTGCCCCTGGGAGGGCCGACCGCGTGAACCTCCCGGAGCGCGGGCCGCAGCAGGTGCGG
Source organism: Cellulosimicrobium sp. (assembly GCA_029256625.1). Taxonomy (GTDB): domain Bacteria; phylum Actinomycetota; class Actinomycetes; order Actinomycetales; family Cellulomonadaceae; genus Cellulosimicrobium. Next base: position 1,036 of record JAQSXO010000400.1, read on the forward strand.
ATCGGTATCGCGATCGAGGTGCCCGAGCCCTACGCGACGCAGCTCCAGGACGCGCGCGCACGGTTCGGCGACCCGCTCGCGCGCTCGATCCCGCCGCACGTCACGCTCCTCGGGCCGACGGTGCTCGACCCGGACGATCTCGACGCCGCGCGCGCCCACCTCGCCGGGGTCGCCGACACGGCGGCGCCGTTCCTGCTCCACCTGCGCGGCAGCGCGACCTTCCGTCCGATCTCACCCGTGGTCTTCATCCAGGTGGTCGAGGGCATCGCCGAGTGCGAGCACCTCGAGAGCGCCATCCGCACGGGACCGCTCGCTCAAGACCTCCGGTTCAACTACCACCCGCACGTGACGGTCGCCCACGAGGTGCCCGACGCCGCGCTCGACGCCGCGTTCGACGAGATGGCGACCTACGAGGCGCGGTTCGACGTCGCGGGCTTCTCCCTCTACGAGCACGGCGACGACGGCGTGTGGCGGCCGGAGCAGGTCTTCCCGCTCACCGCGGATGCCGGGACCGCGACCGCCTCGTAGGGTTCGGGGCGTGACGTCGCCCCGCCCTGCCGCTCCCGGCGCCGTCACGCGCACCCGGGAGCGCGTGGAGGCGCTCGTCGAGTGGTGGAAGGACAGCCGGGCCGGGCGCGCGACCTATCGCTACCTCTACGCGCGCGGCGCGCTGCTGTGCGGCGGCATCGCCTACTCGGCCCTGTTCTCCCTCTTCGCCGCCCTGACCATCGGCTACACGGTCTTCATGCAGGTGCTCGGCGGCAGCGCGGAGCTCATGGACGCGGTCTTCGGCGAGATCAACGAGCTCGTCCCCGGCCTCATCGCGGCCGACGGGGAGAAGGGCGTGATCGACCCCGACGACCTCCTCCTCCCACCCGGCCTCAGCGTCACGAGCATCGTCGCCGGGGTCGTGCTGCTCTTCTCGGTCGTCTCGTTCATGTACCACCTGCGCGGCGCCGTGCGGACCATGTTCGGCGTCAGCGACGTCGGCCAGAGCGCGCTGCTCGCCCGGGCACGCTCCCTGCTCGGCTTCTTCCTGCTCGCGCTGAGCATGCTCGTCTCCGCCGTCGCCAGCATCGCCGTCTCCGCGATCGGCTACCAGCTCCTGGAGGCGCTCGGGCTCTCCGGCGGCCCCGCGATCCTCGTGACCGGTGCCGGGCTGGTGGTGAGCATCCTGCTCGACGCCCTGGTCGTCGTCGTGGTGGTCACGCTGCTGGCCGGCGTCCGCGTCCGCCGTCGTGACCTCCTCGTCGGTGCGCTCACCGCCGCCGTCGCGTTCGGCGGGCTGCGCTACCTCGGGTCGTCGTTCGTCGCGGGCAGCGCGAGCCGCAACGCGCTGCTCGCCTCGTTCGCCGTCCTCGTGACGCTCCTCGTCCTCGTCAACTTCACGGCGCGGATCCTCCTGGCGGTCTGCGCGTGGATGGCCGACCCGCCCCGGCTGCCCGACCCGGAGCCCGACGGACCCCGGCACGCCCGCGACGGCCGTCCCGAGCTCCCCGTCGTCGACGCGACCCCTCCGGTCGACGCACGCCACGTGCGCGTCGCCCGTCACGCGGCGGCCGTGACCGCCGAGGCCCGGGCGGTCGTCGTCACCTCGGTGGAGGAACGCCTCCGCGCCGGCCAGGGGTCCGGCCGACCCTGGAGCCCCGTCGTCCGCGGCGTCCGCCGCGCCCGCCTTCCGCGCGGCACCTAGCCGAACGACGTCGACGCGACCGCCTCCGTGGCGAGGTCGGGTCGGCTCGACGGCCCGCGGGTGGGATCCGCGGCGGGCGTTGGTTCTCCGGCCCGCGTGGTCGTCCACGGTGGGGGTGGGCTCTCGTGCCCGCGTGGTCCGACCCCACCGCTCGTCCTGCCCGTCACGCCACGACCTGCCGCCCGAGTCCGGCGGTCCCGTCTGCTCGGGCCCTGGGTTCGAACTGCCGCCTCGGCACTGCAAACGGTCCGGCTGAGAGGGGAGAAGTGGCCTCTTCGGGTGTGGGACCCGCCCCGGCCAGTGAGACCGACCACGCGGGTCGTGCGCCCGACTCGGCCAGGGGCGCCACGAGACGACGCAGGGCGCCGACCGTGACGGTCGGCGCCCTGCGTGCGGGACGTGCGGGGGATCAGAAGGCGCGCGTGATCATCGCGCGCTTGACCTCCTGGATCGCCTTCGTGACCTCGATGCCGCGGGGGCAGGCCTCGGTGCAGTTGAAGGTCGTGCGGCAGCGCCACACGCCCTCCTTGTCGTTGAGGATCTCCAGGCGCTGCGTGGCGCCCTCGTCGCGGCTGTCGAAGATGAAGCGGTGCGCGTTGACGATGGCGGCGGGGCCGAAGTACTGGCCGTCGGTCCAGAACACGGGGCACGACGACGTGCAGGCGGCGCACAGGATGCACTTGGTCGTGTCGTCGAAGCGCTCGCGCTGCGCGGCGGACTGGATGCGCTCCTTGCTGGGCTCGTTCCCGGACGTGATGAGGAACGGCATGATCTCGCGGTAGGACGCGAAGAACGGCTCCATGTCCACGACGAGGTCCTTGAC
>JAQSXO010000401.1 GCA_029256625.1 Cellulosimicrobium sp.
CTGCTCGAGGAGGTCATCGCGGTCGGCTACCTGTTCGAGCGCACGCGCGACCTCGGCTGGGGCCGCGTGAAGTTCGTCGTGTGGAGCTCGCTGCTGCGCGGCTCGTACCACCTGTACCAGGGGTTCGGCCCGTTCGTGGGGAACGTGGTCATGGGCGTCGTCTTCTCGTGGTTCTACACGTCCCGCTGGGGACGGCACCGCGTCATGCCGCTCGTGATCGCGCACACCCTGCTCGACGTCGTCGCGTTCGTCGGCTACGCGCTCCTCCCCCTGGAGTGGAAGCAGTCCCTCGGCCTCGCCTGACGCCCGCCGGTGGGCGTCACGCGCCGCGCAGGGCGCGGAGCTGCTCGCGGCGCTCGGCCTGGAGCACCGGGTCGGGGACGGGCAGGGACGCGAGGAGCCGCTGGGTGTACTCCTCGCGCGGGTTGCCCAGCACCTCGGCACCCGTGCCCTCCTCGACCAGCCGGCCGCGGTACAGCACCGCGATGCGGTCGGAGAGCAGGTCGACGACGGCGAGGTCGTGCGACACGAACAGGCTCGCGAAGCCCAGCTCGCGCTGGAGCTCGGCGAACAGCTCCAGCACGCGCGCCTGCACGGAGACGTCGAGCGCGGACGTCGGCTCGTCGGCCACGAGCAGCTCCGGGTCGAGCGCGAGCGCCCGCGCGAGCGAGGCACGCTGGCGCTGCCCGCCGGAGAGCTCGTGCGGGAACCGGTCGCCGTACGACCGCGGGAGCTGGACCGCCTCGAGCAGCTCGTCCACGCGCCCGCGCGCCGCCTGCGGCGACTCCGCGCGCCCGTGCACGACGAGCGGCTCCGCGACGCAGTCCGCGATCGTGAGGAGCGGGTTGAAGCTCGTCGCCGGGTCCTGGAACACGAAGCCGATGCGTGGGCGCACGGGGCGCAGGTCGCGCTCCTTCACGCCGTTCATCTCGACGCCGAGCACGCGCAGCGACCCGCCCGTCACCGGGGTGAGACCCGCCACGGCGCGCGCGAAGGTCGTCTTGCCGGAGCCGGACTCGCCCACGAGGCCGAGCACCTCGCCGGGCCGGACGGTGAGGGAGACGTCGTCGACCGCGGTGAAGCCCGGGCGGCGCAGCCGGCCCGGGTAGGTGACGGTCAGTCCCTGCGCCGCCACCACGGGCTCCGCGTCCTCCCAGCCCGCGGCGCGGGCCGACGCGCGGGCCTCGGCCCGCGCGGTCCCCTCGCCGACGCGCGGCACGGAGTCGAGCAGCGCCTTCGTGTACTCCGCCCGGGGCGCCGCGAAGAGCTCGCGCGCGGGCGCCTGCTCGACGACCTTGCCCTGGTACATGACGGCGACGCGGTCGGCGAGGTCCGCCACGACGCCCATGTTGTGCGTGATGAGCACGATCGCGGTGCCGAACTCGTCGCGGCACCGGCGCAGGAGGTCGAGGATCTCGGCCTGGACGGTGACGTCGAGCGCGGTCGTGGGCTCGTCGGCGACGATGAGCCCCGGGTCGAGCACGAGCGCCATGGCGATGACGACGCGCTGCTTCTGCCCGCCCGAGAACTGGTGCGGGTAGTGGTCGACCCGCGTCTCCGGGTCCGGGATGCCGACGCGCCGCAGCACGTCGACCGCGCGCTTGCGCGCCTCGCGCCGGGACACCTTGGCGTGCGCGCGGATGCCCTCCATGATCTGCCAGCCCACCGTGTACACGGGGTTGAGCGCGGCCGACGGCTCCTGGAAGACCATCGCGACGTCCGTCCCGCGGACCTGGCGCAAGCGCTCCCCGCCGAGCGTGACGACGTCGTGCTCGGCCGTCCCGCCCTTGTTCGTCAGCACGACGGCGCCGCGGGCGGTCGCGGTCGACGGCAGCAGGCCGAGGATCGTCTTGGCGGTCACCGTCTTGCCGGAGCCGGACTCGCCGACGACGGCCAGCACCTCCCCGGGCGCGACCTCCAGGTCGACGCCGTCGACGGCGCGCACGGCCCCCGCGTCGGTCGCGAACGACACCGCGAGGTCGCGGATCGTCACGACGGGGCGCGCGGCGTCCCCGTCGGCGCGGCGGGTCGTCTCGGTCGCGGCGCTCATCGCCGGTCCTCCGTCTCGTCGTGGGGTGCGTCCGCAGGAGCAGCCGCAGGACCGGCTGCGAGGCCCGCCTGAGGGTCGTTGTCCGGGGTGATGCCGGCCCGCCCGTCAAGCCCGACGGCGTCGGGGTCGGGGCGGCCGGGGACGTCGGCGAGCTCGTCGGAGCGCGAGCCCGCGCCCTCGATCGCGTCGAGCCCGCCGGGACCGGCGGTGAGCGTGCCGCCCGGGACGACCGACGTCTCCGCCACGTCGCCCGACACCTCGGCGGTCGCGCGACGCGAGCGCAGGCGCGGGTCGGCAAGATCGTTCAGGCTCTCGCCCACGAGCGTGATGCCGAGCACCACGAGCACGATCGCGAGGCCCGGGAAGAGCGCGGTCCACCAGATGCCGCTCGTCACGTCCGAGACGGCCTTGTTGAGGTCGTAGCCCCACTCGGCGGCCGCCGTCGGCTCGATGCCGAAGCCGAGGAACCCGAGGCCGGCGAGCGTGAGGATCGCCTCGGACGCGTTGAGCGTGACGATGAGCGGGAGCGTGCGGGTCGAGTTCCGCAGGACGTGGCGGAACATGATCCGCCGGTGCGGCGTGCCGAGCACGCGCGCCGAGTCGACGAACGCCTCGCCCTTGATCCGCACGACCTCCGCGCGCGTGACGCGGAAGTACTGCGGCACGAACACCACGGTGATGGACAGCGCCGCGGCGAGGATGCCGCCCCACATGCTCGACTGGCCCCCGGAGATGACGATCGCCATGAGGATCGCGAGGAGCAGCGACGGGAACGCGTAGATCGCGTCGCAGACCACGACGAGCAGGCGGTCGGCCCAGCCGCCGAAGTACCCGGACACGAGCCCGAGCAGCACCCCGACGACGATCGAGGCGAGGATCGCGACGACGATCACGAGGAGCGCCGTCTGCGCCCCCCAGATGACACGCGACAGCACGTCGTAGCCTCCGACGGTCGTGCCGAGCAGGTGCTCGGCCGACGGCGGCTGCTGCGCACCGAACGGTCCGTCCGCGGTGCGGAGCTGGCTGTACCCGTAGGGGGCGAGCACGGGCGCGAGCGCCGCGGTGAGCAGGAAGAGGCCCGAGATGACGAGGCCAGTGACGAGCATGCCGCGCTGCAGCCCCACGCTCTGCCGGAGCTGGTGCACGACGGGCAGCCGCTTCCACCACGCGACGCGACCGCGCTCGGGGACGACGGCGGGAGCGGGGCTCCCGGTGCCCGGACCGGCCGGGACGACGGTCTCCGCGACCATGTCAGTACCTCACCCTCGGGTCGATGAGCGCCGCGATGATGTCGACGAGGAAGTTCGTCACCGCGACGATCACGGCCATGAGCACGACGATCCCCTGCACGGCGACGAAGTCGCGCGCCTGCAGGTACTCGGCGAGCTGGAAGCCCAGCCCCTTCCACTCGAACGTCGTCTCGGTGAGCACGGCGCCCGCGAGGAGCATCGCGACCTGCAGCCCGATGACGGTGATGATGGGGATGAGCGCGGGTCGCACGAGCCGGGACTCGCGGACGCCGCGCGACCGCGCCGCGACGACGTAGTCGGTGGACAGCGTCCCGATGACGTTGGTGCGCACGAGCCGCAGGAACACCCCCGCCGTGAGCAGCCCGAGCGCGAGCGCCGGCAGGACGGCGTGCTGGAGCACGTCGCCGACGATCGCCGGGTCGCCCGTGCGGATCGCGTCGATCAGGTAGAAGCCGGTCGGGTCGTCGAGGAACTGCAGCTCGATCTCCGCGTCGGTGGACGCACGACCGGACACGGGCAGCCAGCCGAGCCACACCGAGAAGACGAGCTTGAGCATGAGGCCGGCGAAGAAGACCGGGGTCGCGTAGGCGAGGATCGCGGAGACGCGCAGCATCGCGTCGGGCGCGCGGTCGCGCAGGTAGCCCGCGAGCATGCCCAGCGGGATCCCGACGACGAACGCGACGAGCAGCGCGTAGACCGCGAGCTCGAGCGTCGCGGTGCCGTACGTCACGAGCACCTCGGTGACCGGGCGGTTGTCGCTGATCGTGGTCCCGAAGTCGCCACGCACGATGCCGCCGAGGTACTCGAGGTACTGCACGACCACCGGGCGGTCGTACCCGGCCTCGTGGATGCGCTCGGCGAGCTGGTCGGGCGTGAGCCGGCCGCCGAGGGCGGCGGTGATGGGGTCGCCCGTGGACCGCATGACCACGAAGACCGTGGTCACGAGGATGAAGACCGTCGGGATGATGAGCAGCGCGCGGACCAGGATGTAGCTCCCGAGCCCGCCGCCGCGACGGCGGGTCGTGCGCGGCGTGCGCGCCCGCCCCTCGCGGCCGGGGCCGCCGCCGGCGGCGTCCTCGCCGACCGCTGCGTCGGTGGTGGTGGTCGTCATGTCGTCTCTTCCTCAGGTGCCCGGGGCTCGGCGTGGTCGCCGTCCCGGACGAGCGGTGCCCGGCCCTCCCCGCGGGTCGCGCGAGGAGGGCCGGGCGAGCGGGTCAGCCCTTGGACAGCGCCGCGTAGCGGAACTTGAAGGACGGGTCGAGCGTGTCCTCGGCCCCCTCCACGTCCGTGCCGACGACCGCGACCTGCGCACCCTGGAGGTACGGGAGGGTCGACAGGTCCGCCGCGACCTTGTTCTGGATCTCCTCGATGAGCGCGGTGCGCTCGTCGGCGTCCGGCGTCGCCGCCTGCTGGAGGATGAGGTCGTTGACCTCCTGGTTGGCGTAGTGGTTCACCAGGAAGTTCTCCGTGAGGAAGAACGGCGTGAGGTAGTTGTCCGCGTCGGAGTAGTCCGGGAACCAGCCGAGCTGGTACGCCGGGTAGACGTCGGACGAGGTTGACCGTGAACAGGCCGTCCTTCTCGAGCTGGTCCTTGATGAGCGCGTACTCGTCGGCCGACGACGGGCCGTAGTGGTCGTTCGAGTACTGCAGGTTGAGCGTCACGGGCGTCTCGACGCCCGCGTCGGTCAGGAGCTGCTGCGCCTTCGTGGCGTCGGGCTTGCCCGCGCCGTCGCCGTACATCTCCTTGAGCGGCTCGACGGCGCCGGTCAGGCCCGCGGGGACGTAGGAGTACAGCGGGGTGTAGGTGCCCTTGTAGACCTGCTCCGAGAGCTCGTCGCGGTCGATGAGCGACGCCGCGGCCTGGCGCACGGCCAGCGCCTTCGCCGGGTCGGCCTCCGGCGTCTTGGCCCCGAACGGCTGGGTGTCGAAGTTGAACGTGATGTAGCGGATCTCGCCGCCCGGCCCGTCGACGACCTTGACGTCGTCGTTGCCGCGCAGGTCCTCGATGTCCGTCGCGGACAGGCTGCGCCACGCGACGTCGATCTTGCCCTGCTGGACCTCGAGCTTCAGGTTCGACGCCTCGGCGAAGTACTTGACCGCGACCTTGTCGGTCTTCGCCGGGCCGAGGAGGCCCTCGTAGCCGTCGTACGCCTCGTAGGAGACGAGCTCGTTGAACTTGTAGCCCGTGATCGTGTACTGACCGGCGAACGCGTTGCCGTCGACGATGTCCTGGTCCGAGGTGAGCGCGTCGGCCGCGAAGACGTCCTCGTCGACGATCGGGCCGGCCGGGCTGGACAGGATCTGCGGGAAGAGCTGGTCGTTCTCGCTCTTGAGGTGGAAGACGACGGTCGTGTCGTCCGGCGTCTCGACGCTGTCGAGGTTGTAGAGCAGCGACGCCGGGCCGTTCTCGTCGTTGATCGCGACCTGGCGGTCGAACGTGAACTTCACGTCGGACGACGTGAGGTCGTTGCCGTTGGCCCACTTGAGGCCCGGCTTGAGCTTGACCGTGTACTCGGTCGGCGAGGTGAACTCGGCCGACTCCGCGATGTCGGGCTCGACGTCGGGGCTGCCGTACGGGGTGTTCATGAGGAACGGGAAGACCTGGTTCATCACGGCGAACGAGCCGTTGTCGTACGAGCCGGCCGGGTCGAGCACCGTGACCTTGTCGGTGGTGCCGATGACGAGCGACCCGCTCGACGAGCCGCCGCCGTCGCCGTCGCCCTCGGCGTCGTTCGAGCCCCCGCCGCACGCGGTCAGGGTCAGCGTCACCGCCGTGATGCCGGCGGCCGCGGCGAGGAGCCGCTTCTTGGACACCGCTGTCATGTGTCTACCTCTTTCTCGGGTTTCTCGGGGTGCGAGACACCGGTGGCGCGACCTTGCACGCACCAGGACCCCGACCTGTCGGCGGAGTGCCGTGATTTCTAGCACAGCGCCGTGTCGCGTAGGTGTCAGGATCGGCAGAAACCCGGACAGAACGCCAGCGTTGTTACCCGGTCGTAACCCTGAGCCCTGGGCAACGATCGTGACGTGAGACACACTCACGGCGCCCGCGCCGCAGGTGTAGAGTCCGCCCCTTTTTCGGGCCGCTCGATCGGGCAGACGGCACACCCGACGGCGTGCCGGACGGCCGACCGGCGGGCCGTCGGGGTGGGTCAGAGGCGCTCGCGACCCTCCGCCCCGTCCGTGCCGGGGCCGCCCGCGGCCGGGGCGTCCGGGGAGGGACCGCCCGAGGCCGGGTCGGGCGTGGGCTTGTCGACCGCGGGCTCGTGGGGCCCGGCCGGGTCGGGTGCGGCCGGGGACCCGGCGGGCGCACCGCCGACGGCCGACGGCGGTGCGACGCCCGGGTGGGCGGCGGGCGCGCCGAGCACGGACCCGCCCGTCACGACGACCCCCGCCGCGACCGCCTGGGCGCGCAGGTCGGCGAGCTCGCGCGCGACCGCGCGGACGGCGAAGCCCGACACCACGTGGATCGCACCGGAGACGAACGCGTAGAGCGCGAACACGACGGCGACGAGCCGC
>JAQSXO010000402.1 GCA_029256625.1 Cellulosimicrobium sp.
GCGCGCAGGAGCTCGACGATGCGCTGGCGCGTCTTCGTCGGGTTCGAGTGGATGACGCTCATGACGTCCTGCGCGGTGTCGCGGTACCCGAGGCCCGCGCGGCCGCCCACCTCGACGAACGACGCGAAGCGCGACCACTGCACGCACGTCTCCGCCTGGAGGAGGGTCCACGAGTTGATCATCGTGTTCATGCCCTCGTGGGGCGTGCGGATCCGCAGCTTGTCCTGCTTGGCACACCAGAACGCGCGGAGCCGTGCGCGCTCGGCGTCGACCGTCGCGACGTCCGAGTACTTCGCCTGGATCGCCCGACCGGCCGCGTCGCGCGAGCCGTAGCCGAGCATGTAGACGAGGCGCTTGGTCTCGCCCGGCGCGAGCGTGATCTTGTGCTGGAGCGCACCGCAGTGGTTCTGCGTCGTCGCGGACTCGTTCGAACCGTGCCCGCGCTCGATCGCGATCGGGTTCGCCTCGGAGCGGTACGGGCCGATGAAGTTGTCGCGCAGCGAGTCGTACGACGACGGCGTCTCGCTCGACGCGAAGAAGTGGTACGTCCACGGCTCGTAGTAGAAGTCGTACTCGATGATCCCGTCCTCGTAGGAGGACCCGGACGCGTAGAGCGACATCTGGAGGTTCTGGTTGTCGATCGTGATCGTGTGGAAGCTGAACTCCACGTACGACCCGACGGTGAGCTCACGCACCTCGTCCGTCGTGTTCGTCAGCCGGACGTCCCAGACCTCGACGTCGTCGTCCACGGGGATGAAGACCGTCTGCTCGGCGTCGACACCCTTGTACTCGGCACGGAACGTCGAGTAGCCGAGCCCGTGCCGGGTCGTCCAGCGGCCCGCGCCGCCCGCGGGGTCGAGCTCCTCGCCGGGGCCGACGAACGGCTTGCCGACCGGCTGCCACGACACCGACCAGAAGTCGCCGTCCGCGTCGTCGCGCAGGTACACGTAGTGGCCCGGCCGGTCGACCGGGACACCGTTCTGCCGGAAGCGCGTGATCCGGCCGTACTGCGAGCTCTTGTAGTACGAGTACCCCCCGCCGGTGTGCGACAGCACGGTGCACAGGTTCTTGCTGCCGAGGTAGTTCGTCCACGAGACGGGGACGTCGGGGCGCTCGACGACGTACTCGTCGTGCGCGGTGTCGAAGTGGCCGTAGCGCATCGTTGCTCTGGTTCCTGTCGTGGGGGTGGGGGCTGGGGCGGGGCGGGGTGGAGCGGGGGAAGATGCCGGTGCCGTCAGACGCCGGCGGTGACGAACCCTTGGAGCCACTCGAGGAGCTCGGCGGCCTTCTCGGGCGAGTCCGCCTCGACGAACATGCGCAGGACGGGCTCGGTGCCGGAGAACCGCAGGAGCGCCCAGTTGTCGTTCTCGAGGAGGATCTTGGTGCCGTCGAGGTGGGAGACCGAGACGACGGGGTACGGTCCGACGTGCGTGAGCGGCTCCGCCTCCAGCCGGCGCGGCACCTCCACGCGCATCTCCGGCGTCGCCGGCACGCCCGCCTCGAGCGTGTGGAGACGACCCGTGATCTCGTAGATCATCGCGCGCAGCTCGGAGATCCGCTTGCCCGTGCGGGCCAGCATCTCGGCCACGAGGGCGCACGCGAAGATGCCGTCCTTGCCGAGGATCCAGCCGCGGATCGTCAGGCCGCCCGACGACTCCCCGCCGAGCACGGCGCCGATCTCCTCCATGCCCGCGGTGACGTGCTTGAAGCCGACCTTGACCTCGCGCGACTCCTCGCCGAAGTGGGCGGCGAGCCGGTCGAGCAGGTGCGTCGTCGCGAGGTTGCGCACGACGCCGCCCTTCTCCTCGCGGACCTCGTGCAGGTACCAGTACAGGAGGAGGAGCAGGTCGTTCGTCGAGATGTACTCGCCCGTCTCGTCGACGATGCCGATGCGGTCGGAGTCGCCGTCCGTGGCCATGCCGAGGTCGTAGCGGCCGCCGCCCTGCTGGATCATCGTCACGAGCGTGCTCAGGCGCTGCAGGTCAGGCGCGGGCGCGACGCCGCCGAACAGCGGGTTGTGCGCCGCGTGGATGAACTCCGAGCGCACCCGCATGTCGGACAGGATCGTGCCGAGCGTGAGCTGGCTCGTGCCGTACATCGGGTCGACGACGACCTGCAGGTCCGAGCCGCGCACCGCCTCCACGTCGATGATCCGCTCGATCGCGTCGACGTACGGGTCGGTGAGCGACCGGTCGACCACGACGCCGGCGCGGCGCGCCACGTCGATGTCGAGCGTGATGACGTCGTCGACGGACAGCGCGTTGGCCTCGTCCTGGTAGCGGTCCGTCTCGTCGTCGAGCGGGAGCGAGCCGTCCTGGCGGAACACCTTCATGCCGTTCCACTCGGGCGGGTTGTGGCTCGAGGTGACGATGATCCCGTACGCCGCGCCGAGGTAGGGCGCGGCGAACGTCACGAGCGGCGTCGGGACGTCGTCGGGCAGGAGCGTGACCGCGATGTTGTTGCCCGCGAAGACCTCGGCCGCCGCGATGGCCGACTCGCGGGAGAGGAAGCGGCGGTCGCCGCCGATCACGACGCCCTTGCCGTCGAGGCCGCGGCGGATCGTCTCGTTCGCGATCGCCTGGCACAGCCGGCGCACGTTCGCGAGCGTGTAGCCCTCCCCGATGACCGCTCGCCAGCCGCCCGTCCCGAAGACGATCTTGGTGTCCGTGTTCTTCTTGGGGACGAACAGTCGCTTGAGGACGATGTCGGCCGCCTGCGCGAGCTCGTCCGGGGTGTTGATGCCGCGCACCTCGTCGACGTCGACGATGCGATACGAGGAGATCCGCTTCCCCGCGCCGATGACGCGGCGCGCCAGCTCCGTGAGGCGGTGCTCGCCGTCGGACGCCATGCGCTCGAGCTCGCCGAACAGCAGGGCCGGCGCCGCGACGTACGCACCGACGTTGATCTCCGTGCGCGGCTCAGCGACGCCGCCCGCCTCGGACGACTCGAGGATCGCGGTGATCTCGCCCTCGGCGCGCACCACGCGGCCGTACCCGTCCGGGTCGTCCACGACGGCCGAGAGCAGCGACAGGTCCGCGCCGGTGAGGGTGTGGCGCGTGAGCAGGCCGAGGAGCGACTCCGAGCGCAGCAGCGGCGTGTCCGCGTACGCGACGAGCACCGGCTCGTCGACACCCAGGCCCAGCACCGACGCGACCGCGCCGCGCGCCGCGAGGACCGCGTCGCCGGTGCCGAGCGGCTCCTCCTGCTCCACGTAGACGACGTCCTCGCCGAGCAGCTCGCGCACCGTCTGGTCGTCGGGCGCCACCACGACGACGATGCGGCTCGCGTCGACCACGCGGCGCACGTTCGCCACGGCCAGCTCGACGACCGTCGCGCTGCCCAGCGGCCGGGACAGGAGCTCGCGCGACGCGGCGTCGTGCCCCGCGGCGAGCACGACGGCGGCCCTCGCGGTCCGGGCGTGGGCGCTCCCCCGCGGTCGCGGGGTCGTCGCGCTGGGCTTCGCGGGCGTCGTCGCGGTCATGGCGTCCTCACTGGTCGACCTCCGTCGGACCACGACCCATTTGTCAGGAGTCCGAACTACTG
>JAQSXO010000403.1 GCA_029256625.1 Cellulosimicrobium sp.
CGTGAGCCGGGTGCGCCGGCCCTCGAGGATGCGGATGCGGGTCTCGGCGTCGGTCTGCGCGAAGAACGCGAACCGGACGTCGAAGCTCTCGTCCTCCCATGCGGCCGGCCCCGACGAGGCCAGCACGCTCTGGAGATGCTCCTTGCCCTCGGCCGTCAGCTCGTAGACGATGCGCGCGCGCTTGCCCGAGAGGGCGGGTGCGAGCGTCGACTGCGCCGCGGACTGCTCCGTGCCGGTGATGAGCCCGCGGGCCACCAACGACTTGAGGGCGGGGTACAGCGAGCCGTAGGAGAGCACGCGGAACGACCCGAGCATGAGGTTGAGCCGCTTGCGCAGCTCGTACCCGTGCAGGGGCGACTCCTTGAGGAGGCCGAGGATCGCGGTCTCGAGCACGGGCGTCTTGCTGCGCACGATCCCACCTCCTGACGCTCGCTCGGCGTTGCCCCGGCGGGACTCGCTGTGAGACTCGATGTATCGAGTCGATACATCGACAGGTTAGATCGTCTCGATGTGTCGTGCAATCTTGGGTGAGTGTCGCGCATCGCGCCACAGATGTGAAGGACCCGGGGAGGCGGCGGGACGCCGCGGCGAATCAATGGCGCACGATCACGCTGTCAGTGCCGCAGGCCCTTGTCCCGACAGGGCGACGGCCTATTGTTCAGGGTGGTCCGGCGTGTGCCGACCCCGTGCCCGACGACGTCCCGCGCCCGAGGCGGGGTCCGCCGTCGGGCAGGCGGTCCGGTCTCGGCGGGCCACGAGCAGGTCCGCGGACGACGTGGAGCCGGCTTCCCGTTGCCCCCCAGAGGAAGGTAGACCGTGGCGCGATCCACGAGGACGAACGGACGGACGACCCCCCGCGGGCGCCGTCGGTTCTTCAACTACCCGCGCTCGCACGTCAAGAGCTTCCGCCGCTGGCTGCCGTCCTGGCGCGTCGTCGTCGGGACCATGCTGACCGGCGTCGCGCTCGTCGCGGGCGTGCTCGTCGCCGCGTGGTTCACGACCGACGTCCCGAGCACGCTCCCTGGCGTGAACAAGCAGACCTCGACCGTCTACTGGGGCGACGGCACGACGGAGATGGGGACGTTCGCCTCGGAGGACCGCACCCTCGTCGACTTCGCGACGCTGCCGGCGTACGTGGGGGACGCGGTCGTCGCCTCGGAGGACCGGACGTTCTGGACCAACTCCGGCGTCGACGTCAAGGGCATCGGACGCGCCCTGCTCAACAACCTGCAGGGCGGCGACCGCCAGGGGGCCTCGACGCTCACGCAGCAGTACGTCGAGCGCTACTACACGGACACGGTCACCGACTACGTCGGGAAGGCCCGCGAGGTGATCCTCGCGCTGAAGATCACCCAGCAGCAGGACAAGGAAGCCATCCTCGGCAACTACCTCAACACCATCTACTTCGGCCGTGGCGCCAACGGCATCCAGGTCGCGGCGCAGAAGTACTACGGCGTGAACGCCGCCGACCTCACGGTCTCGCAGTCCGCCATGATCGCGGGGATCATCCCGAACCCCACCTACTGGGACCCGGCCAACGACCACGCCCAGGCGGAGCACCGGTGGAAGCGCACGCTCGACAACATGCTCGCTGACGGGCACATCGACAAGGCGCAGTTCGACGAGGCGGTCGCGGCCGGCTTCCCGGAGCCCGTCGAGTACGTGAAGTCGGACAAGCTCGCCGGGCCGACCGGCTACCTCCTCACGGAGGCGCGCGACGAGCTCGCGAAGCTCGGTATCGACGAGGAGGACCTCCTCACCGGCGGCTACCAGGTCACGACGACCGTCGACCCGGTGATGCAGAAGGCCGCGGAGGACACGATCGCCTCCCTCCCGCAGGAGTCGCGCGGCGACGACAACCCGGTGTCGCCCAACCTGCGCGCCGCGCTGGTCTCGATCGACCCCAACGACGGCTCGATCAGGGCCCTGTACGGCGGCGCCGACTACCTCAGCAAGCCGTTCAACGACGCGACCCAGGGCGCCGCCCAGGGTGGCTCGACCTTCAAGCCGTTCACGCTCGTCGCGGCGCTCGAGAACGACCACACGCTCGACGAGCGCTTCGACGGCAACTCCCCCATGACGTTCGAGGGTGCGAACGACGGCGGGGACTGGAAGGTGCGCAACTTCGGCGACGCGGACTGGGGGAACATCGACCTCGTCAAGGCGACCGCCCAGTCGGTGAACACCGTGTACGCGGAGCTCAACATCGAGACCGGTCCGGAGAAGACGGCCGAGGTGGCGACCCGGCTCGGCATCGGGGACGGCAAGGTCGCCCCGAACGCCTCCAACGTGCTGGGCACGGCGACCGTGACGCCGCTCGAGCTCACCAACGCGTACGCGACCATCGCGGCCGGCGGGCAGAAGGCGACCCCGCACATCATCGCGAAGGTCGTCGACTCGCGCGGGAACCTCAAGTACGAAGCGCCTGGTGCGGAGGACCGCACGCCGGAGTTCAGCACCGACACGATGGCGGCCACGCAGTACGCGCTGTCCCAGGTCGTGGCGCAGGGCTCGGGCGAGCCCGCCCAGGCGATCGGCCGGCCGGCCGCCGGCAAGACCGGTACCTCGAACGAGAACAAGTCCGCCTGGTTCGCCGGATTCACGCCGGGGCTCGCGACCGTCGTCGGCCTGTACCAGACCGGCCCGAACAACGAGCAGGAGCAGATCACGCCGTTCGGGCGCTGGGCAGACATGCGCAACCCGGAGATCACGGGTGGTTCGTGGCCGGTCGAGGCGTGGACGTCGTACATGCAGGCCGCGACGGCCAACCTGCCGGTCGGCGAGTTCCTGCCGTACACGCCGCCCAAGCCGCAGCCGACGGAGACGCCGACCGAGACGCCGACGGAGACCCCGACCGAGGACACGCAGCCGGAGGAGCCCGAGCAGCCGCAGCAGCCGGAGAACGTCACGGTGCCCTCCGACCTCCAGGGACGGACCGTCGACGACGCCAAGGCGGCGCTCAGGGCGCTCGGCCTCAAGTGGGCGGTCACCGAAGAGTTCTCGAACGAGCCGCGCGGCGTCGTCATCAAGGCGGGCTCCGCCGGCGCCGAGGTCCCGCCCGGGTCGACGATCGCGCTCGTCGTCTCGAAGGGTGTCGATCCCGGCCAGCAACCGACCGAGGAGCCGACCCCGGACCCGACCGAGACGCCGGACCCAGGAGGCGGTGGCAACAACGGCGGCGGCAACGGCGGCGGTCCCGGCGGGTCGGGCGCCGGCGGCTGACCCGGCCGACCGCAGATTTCCAGGGGCCCGCGCCGAGCGGGTACCCTGGGGAGCTGCCGTCCGCTCGTCGGGCGGCAGCAGCACGAATGCATGAACCCTCCTGTCACGGAGAGACCGTGACCGCGAAGACCAGAGGAGGTGGGTTATCCGCATGCGTCAGTACGAACTGATGATCATCCTCGACCCCGAGATCGAGGAGCGCACCGTCGCCCCGTCGCTCGACAAGTACCTGTCGGTCATCAAGACCGACGGCGGCTCCGTCGACAAGGTGGACATCTGGGGTCGTCGCCGCCTGGCGTACGACATC
>JAQSXO010000404.1 GCA_029256625.1 Cellulosimicrobium sp.
CCACGCTCTTCCCGCCCGGCAGGATCAGGTGCGACGCGGACCGGTCGAGCACCACGGGCTCGTCGCCCACCGCGGTCACCTCGACCTCGGCGCCCTTGCTCACCGGCAGGGTGGTGGACGACGCCTCGCCGTCCGCCGTGCCCTTCGACGTGGTCGCCACCGTCCACAACGTCCCCGTCGAGGGGATCGCCGCGAACACCGTCCCGTCCTGCGACACGGTCAGCGCGCCCTCGCCACCGACCTCGACCACCGGGTCCAGCTTCTCCGCGTCGAACGAGGTCGCGCCGTCGAACGGGAGCACCCACAGCAGGCCCTCCTCGCCGTCGAGGATCGCCGTCGTCGCACCACCCGAGACCACCTGAGCCCCGGCCGGGAGACGGATCTGCCCGTCCAGCTTGAGGTGCGCGACGCTCACCGGGGACGCGGTGCTCGTCCCGGCGTCGTCCAGCAGCACCCGGCCGGCGTCCTGCTGCACGTCGAACGACGCGCTGCCGGCGTTCAGCGTCCCGTCCAGGGCCTGCGACTCGTAGTTGAACCGACCCAGCAGCCCGGCCGACGTCTTCGTCACCCACACGCCCGAGTCGTTCAGGTCCACGTCCGCCGTGGCCTCGCCCTCGTAGAACAGCGCCATCCCCACCAACGCCGTCGAGAACACCGACACGGTGCTCACCGACGCGACGGTACGACGATGCTCGCGGATGCTCGAGAGAAGGCCCACCGATGCTCCCTAAGTTCCTGGTCGGGGCACACGGGACCGCGTCATCCTGTCGAACCGGGATGGCGAGAGAGGAAGGAGACGCGCGTCAGTGCCCACAGAACGCCCCGTCGAGGGTAACCGAGCGGGCCCGGCCCTCGATATGGGGAGGAGTCCCCACGCGGGTGGAATCTCCGGGTGTTCAGGGCAGAAGGGACGCTCGCGACATCGCGGCGCGGTCGAGGGTGAGCTCGGTGGCCGCGTGGAGCCGGTCGGACGACGGCGCCGACGCCGTCCCGAGCGCGACGACGACCCGCTCGCCTCGTGCGTCCGCGCGCGCCGCGGCGCGACGGCGGCCCAGGTCGGTCAGCGCCGAGCCGACGACGACGAGCAGCCGGTCGGCGCCGCGCGGCTCGGCCGTGCGGGGGAGGGTGGGGGAGTACGCGCTCATGAGGGGTTCTCCTTGCCGTCGATGGTGGGGAAGACGTTGAAGTGGATCTGCACGGGCCGCGCACCCGGCGTCTGTTCCTGGCCCTGGAACCGCTGGAGCGTCGCGTCGAGCGCGTCCCAGGCGTCCGCGACCTCGTCCATCTGCTCGGCGGTGAGCCACATGCTGGCCGTCGTGAGGCGTGCCCCGTCGAGCCATCGCGACGGGAGCTCGGAGGAGCGCTCCAGGAAGGCCTGGATCTTGCGGGCGCGGGCGTTCTCGAACTCGCGGCTCACCATCGCACCGGCGAGCGTGGCCGCGGAGTCCTCGGTCTCGTCGTCGGGCATGCTCACGGCGAACCCGCCCGGCGGGCGTTCCCACCACCGCTCCCGGGCCGTGCCGCGGCCGGCGACCTCGCGGACGAGGCCGTGCCGGGCGAGCTGGCGCAGGTGGTAGCTCGTCGACCCGCTGGACTCGCCGACGAGGTCGGCGAGGCGGCTCGCCGTGAGCGCGCCGTGCGTGGAGAGCAGGTCGAGGATCTGGACCCGCAGCGGGTGCGCGAGCGCCTTGAGCTGGGCCGGGCCGAGCGCGGGGTGGCGCTCGGCGCTCAGGGGAGGGTTCTTGCCGTCGGTGCTCATGCGACGAGGCTATCGATCCAAAGACATGTTTGCAAGAGGTTCTTTGCAATGAAGTCTTTGGACCTCGAGCGCCTCCGCGGCGGGCGCGCGAGGTGGGGGACGGGGTGCGAGCATCGACGCCATGACGCACGTCGTGGAGCGGGCCCGGGGTGCGGCCGAGCGCGCGATCTTCCTCCGGGTCGCCGGCCCGGACGCGACCGCCACGAGGGCGCGCATCCATGAGACGCCGGGGCCGCGCTGGTTCGAGCGCGGATCTCCGGTCCAGCGCGTGCACGGCGACGCGTCGATGTTCGTCGGGGGCCTGCGTGCCCTGCTGCTCCAGAGCCTGCACCCCCTGGCCATGGCCGGTGTCGCCGCGCACTCGGGCTACCGGGGAGACCCGTGGGGCCGGCTCCAGCGGACGTCGACCTTCATCGCCGTGACGACCTTCGGCACGGCCGACGACGCGGAGCTTGCGGTCGCGTCGGTCCGCGCGGTCCACGAGCGTGTCCGCGGGCGCGCGCCCGACGGCCGCCCCTACCGCGCGAGCGACCCGGAGCTGCTGCGCTGGGTCCACGTCGCCGAGACCCAGAGCTTCCTCGTCGCGCACCAGTCGTTCGGCCGGGACCCGCTGGACGCGCAGGGGTGCGACGAGTACGTCGCCCAGGCCGCCGTCGTCGGGCGCGCGCTGGGGGTCGAGGACGCGCCCCGGACCCTCCGGGAGCTGGACGCCGCGGTCGACGACTCTCGGCCGGCGCTCTCGCTCACGCCGGCAGCGCTCGACGCCGCGCGGTTCCTGCTGGTCGAGCCGCCGCTCCCATGGCCCGTGCGCCCGGCGTACGCCGGGTTGGCGTCGGCGGCACGCGAGTCCCTGCCGTCGTGGGCTCGCGCCGGGATGCCGCGGGTGCGCGGCCTGCCGGCGCGGTGGGCGCACCCCGCGGGCGCCGCGGTCACGCGGCTGATCCGCTGGGCGCTGCCGTCTCCCTGAGCCGATGCCCCGGGGGCCGCGGCGTCCAGGGGCGCTAGCCGACGTCGCGACGTCGGCGGTAGGCGTCGAGGTCGTCGTTGAGTCGTCCGAGGAGCTCGGCGAGCAGCGCGCGGTCGAGGCGCGACCAGTCGCCCAGCACGTCGGCGTACAGCGCCGTCCGGGCGTCCCGGTGGGCGGCGAGCTCGTCGAGGCCCGTGCTCGTCGGCTCGACCACGACGGCACGTCCGTCGTGCGGGTCGCGCGCACGGCGCGCGTGCCCCGCGCGCTCGAGGGCGACGACCTGCCGGGTGACCGTGGAGGCGTCGAGGCCGAGATGCTCCGCGAGGGCGTTGACGTGGAGCGGGCCGTGCGTCCCGAGCGTGTGGAGCAGGAGGTAGCCGGAACGGTCGAGCGTCCCGCTGCGGCGCGACGTGCCCGCTGCCCCGGAGGCGCGCGTGCGCTCGGCGCGGCGCAGCAGCTGCGCGACCTCCAGCTCGATCGTGCCGAGCACGTCGTGAGCGGCCGCGTCAACTCGAGCGTTCGCACCGTCGGGCGTCGGTCCTGGCGCCCGATCGTTTCCCTCGGCAACCTTCATGGGTGTAGTCTACAGATATATACCTGTCACATACAGGTAAATCCTGCCGCCACGGCCATGCGGCCCGGCGACCTCTCCGTCCCCCGATCAGGAAGCTCGACCCAGTGGCCTCCCCGCGCAACGAACCGCACCGCACCGCCATCTACGCGACCGCCCTCACGGCGTTCTTCGCGATCGCCGGCATCGCCGTCGTCGACCCGATCCTGCCGGTCATCGGCGAGGAGATCGCGCCGCGGTGCTCGCGGCGCTGAGCACGAGCATCGGCCAGCTCGCCGCGCTGCGCGGCCTGTGGGGCCTCGGCAACGCGATGTTCTTCGCGACCGCGATGGTCCTGCTCGTCTCGCTCGCGAACGACCGCGAGTGGGTCGTCGAGCTCTTCGAGACGTGCGTCGGTCTCGG
>JAQSXO010000021.1 GCA_029256625.1 Cellulosimicrobium sp.
CCGACGGGTCCGACGGCGCCCGGCACCACCGGAGGCTCGGCGGGAGACCGCACGCTCCCCGAGGACGCCGTGCCCGCTCCCGACGGCGTCGCGCCGGGGGAGCTCGGCGGCGCCCAGGGGGAGCTGGACGACCCGTCGGGTGACAGCGGTGACGGAGAGCACGCCGAGGACGACGACCACGCGCACGGCGACGTGACGCTCGAGGACGTCGTCGTCTCGGCGACCCACCTCGCGGACCTGCTCGGCACGGACTACTCCCCGGTCGGCGTCGTCCCGGCGGCGGGGGCGACGGCGCTCGCGGGCACCACGCTCGCGGAGCGGCTCGCCGAGGTCGTCGCCCGGTACGCGGGCTCGACGGCGCAGTACCAGAACGGGCGGATCCCGCCCGAGGCGTTGTGCGCGCTCGACTTCGCGCCGGGCAAGACGCTGCGCTGCGACGCGGCGGAGCAGCTCGAGGCGCTCGCCGCCGAGTTCCAGAAGGAGTTCGGGTACGCGCTCAAGATCACCGACGCGTACCGCCCCTACGACGACCAGGTGCGGCTCAAGGCGATCAAGCCGTACCTCGCCGCGGTGCCCGGGACGTCCCAGCACGGCTGGGGCCTCGCGATCGACGTCGGCGGCAACGTCCCGTCGGGGACCTCGCGCGAGTACGTGTGGCTCCGCATGCACGGACCGGACTACGGCTGGGACAACCCCGCATGGGCGCGACCCAACGGCTCCAAGCCGGAGCCGTGGCACTTCGAGTTCTTCGCCGCCGGCAAGATGCCGACGCGCTACACGCCGACCGAGAGCACGGCGCCGTCAACACCGCAGAAGCCGTCGACTCCCGGCGCGCCGGCCCCGGCACCGAAGCCCACGCCGACCGAGCCCACCACGCCGACCACGCCCACCACGCCGACCACCCCGACGACTCCGACGGAGCCCGAGCAGCCCGCGAAGGTCGCCGTGCCGGCGGGCCTCGTCGGCAGGACGCAGGCCGAGGTCGAGGCAGCGCTCGCGAAGGCCGGGCTGAGGGCCAGCGTGACGACGCAGGAGGACGCCGCCGCGGCGGGCACCGTGCTCGCCGTGAACCCGGGCTCGGGGACCCAGGTCGCGCCGGGGAGCACGGTGACGATCGTCGTCTCGTCCGGCCCCGCGCAGGAGCCGGAACCCGAGCCGGAGCCGACCGAGCCCGAGCCGACCCCGGATCCCACGGAGCAGCCGACCGCCGCTCCGACGTCGGCGCCCACCGACGAGCCGACGGCGGACGCGACGGAGACGACGGCGCCCTGACCTGCGACGTCGTCGGGCTCGCGCGCGGGGACGGGACGCTCGCGGCGCCCGTACCGCCCACGTGGCCGTAATTCGCGTGCGCCGTACCCGGTGACCGCATAGCCTCGTCGACGATGTGATCCTCACCTGCCCCGACCGCTCCGTCCCGTCGAGCCCGTCGTCGTGGCCCCCGCGCCGTCCCTGGCGCGTGCGCGTGCCGCCCGGGCAGCTTGGTAGGTGATCGCCCATGGCCCGTTCCACCCCTGTCCTCCGTGCGTCCGACGTCCGCGTGTCCTTCGCGGGGCGTCCCGTGCTGCGGGGCGTCGACCTCGCCGTCGACCCCGGCCACCGCACGGGCCTCGTCGGCGAGAACGGCGTCGGCAAGTCCACGCTCCTGCGCGTGCTCGCGGGCTCGCTCGCCCCCGACGACGGGACCGTGGCCCGGCCCGCCGACCTCGGGTTCCTGCACCAGGAGTTCCCGTACCCGCCGTCGACGACGGTCCGTGCCGTCGTCGACGACGCGCTCGTCCGGGTGCGCGCGATCGAGCGCGAGCTCGAGGAGGCGGCGCTCGCCCTCGCGGGCCAGGACGGGCCCGAGCCCGCCGCGGGGGTCGAGGAGGCGTACGCGCGCGCCCTCGACCGGGCCGAGCTCGCGGACGTGTGGGACGCCGACGCGCGCGCCGCGCGCACGCTCGCCGGCCTGGGCCTCGACGTGGACGGCGTGGCCGGCCGCGCGGTCGGATCGCTCTCGGGCGGGCAACGGACGCGGCTCGGGCTCGCCGCGCTGCTGGTGCGTCAGCCCGGCGCGCTGCTGCTGGACGAGCCGACGAACCACCTCGACGACGACGCGGCCGAGTTCCTCGCGGCGGCGCTGCGCGCGCTCCCGGGCGCCGTCGTCCTCGCGAGCCACGACCGGGTCTTCCTCGACGAGGTCTGCACCGAGATCCTCGACCTCGACCCGGTCGCCGAGCCGCTGCGCGGCACCAGGGACGGCGCGTCGCGGTCCGGTGGCACGGCCACCCTGTACGGCGGCACGTACAGCGACTACCTGGAGGCGAAGCGCGTCGAGCGCGAGCGCTGGGAGCAGCGGTTCGAGGCCGAGCAGTCGGAGCTCGCCGAGCTGCGCCGGTCCGTCGCGGTCACCGCGCGCGACGTCTCGAAGAACCGGGAACGCGGCAACCAGGCGAAGATCCTCTACGACTTCAAGGGCGAGCGCGTCCAGAGCCAGGTGTCGCGGCGGGTGCGCAACGCCCAGCTGCGCCTCGACACCCTCGATCGCGAGCAGGTGCGCAAGCCCCCGCCGCCGCTGCGCTTCGCGGCGCCGAGCGGTGCCGGTGCGGTCACCCCCGGCGGGGGCGACGTGGTCGCCTGGGCGCGGGGCGTCGTCGTGCGCCGGCCCGCCGGCGCGGCGGTCGGGGGCGCGCCCGGCGAGCGTGCGGACCGCCTCGACATGGTGGCGTCGGGCGTGCCCTCGATCGAGGTCGCCCGCGGCACGCGCCTGCTCGTCACGGGCGCCAACGGGGCCGGGAAGTCGACCCTGCTGCACGTCCTCGCGGGCGACCTGGTCCCCGACGCGGGCTCGGTCGGCACGGCCCGCGGCGTGCGGGTCGGACTGCTGGAGCAGGACGTCCACCTGGCCGACGACGACCGCACCCCGCGCGAGCTCCTCGCCCTCGCGCAGGGCTGGGACCCGGCGGACCGGGCGGGCGCGCGCGAGGCCGCGGTCGACGCGCACGGGCTCCTCGCGCCGCGCGACCTCGGGCGCCCGCTCGCGGAGCTGTCGGTCGGCCAGCGGCGGCGCGTCGTGCTCGCGATGCTCGTGACGCAGGCCCCGGACGTGCTGCTCCTCGACGAGCCCACGAACCACGTGTCGCTCACGCTCGCGGGGGAGCTCATGGAGGCCGTCGACGAGTGGCCCGGGGCGGTCGTCGTCGCGTCGCACGACCGGTGGCTGCGGCAGCGCTGGACGGGCGACGTCGTGCACCTGTCCTGACCGGCGCAACGCGCTGGCCCTGCGCACCGGCGGTGCCTAGGGTCGGTGGGTGGACGGAGAGCAGACCGGTGCGCCGGCGCCGGACAACGCGTGGAAGCAGGTCGTCGCGGCCCTCGCGGACGCGGGCCGGCTGGAGGTGCTCGCGCGCGTCGTGACGGAGGGCCCCGCCGAGGCGGTGCTGTCGACGGACGAGCGACGGCGGCTCGCGCCGCTCCTCGCCGCGGGGGTCGTCGTGCGCGACGACGGCGGGTTCCTGCGCGCCGCGCCCGAGCGGTTCGTGGCGCTCCTCGCGACGGCGCCCACGCCCCGGCAGACCGGGCCCGAGCGGTTCCTCGTCGACGGGCGCCTGCTGCGCTCGCCCAGGCGCCTGCGCGACCGCGAGCTCGTGGTGCGGTTCCTCGCGGCGCAGGTGCTGCCCCTGGAGGAGCCCGTCACCGAGCTCACCCTGACCAAGCGGCTCGCCGCGCGCGCGGCGGACCCGGTGTCGCTGCGCCGCGCGATGGTCGACGCCGGCCTCGTGCACCGCACGCGCGACGGCGCCGAGTACTGGCGCACGGTCGTCACGGAGTTCGACGACGTCTAGCCCCTGCGCGTAGCCCCTGCGCGCGGGGTGCGCGGCGGGGTGGGCGTCGTACGCGGCGGCTAGGGTCGGTGCCATGAGCAGCGAGCGCGCCCTCGCGGCGCTGGAGGCGTCGGGCATCGACTACACCGTCACGCGGCACGGCCGGGTGGGGTCGCTCGAGGAGGCCGCCGCAGCCCGGGGTGTGGACCCGTCGCGCGTCCTCAAGACGATCGTCGTGCGGCGTGCGGAGGACGACTACCTGTTCGTGCTCGTCCCCGGGGACCGCCAGATCTCGTGGCCCAAGCTGCGCTCGCTCCTCGGCGTCTCACGCCTGTCGATGCCGGACAAGGAGGTCGCGCGCGACGTCACGGGCTACGAGCGCGGCACGATCACGCCGTTCGGCTCGACGCACGCCTGGCCGGTCGTCGCGGACGTCCGGGTCGTGGCCGGGCCGGGGGAGAGCGACGAGGTCGACGTCGCGGGGGACGCGGACGAGCAGGGTGCGGAGCCCGGCGCCGCGGCGCGCCTCGTCTCGATCGGCGGCGGTGCGCACGGCGTCGCCGCGACGGTGGACGGGCAGGCGCTCGTCGGCGCGCTGGGCGCGCAGGTCGCGGACGTCACGGAGCCGCTCTAGCGCTCGGGATCCGTCCCGGCACGCCGGTTGTGTGGGTTCGGAGAAAGGTCGAGGACCACCCCCCTGGGGGCTGGTGTGCGCCGCGCGTCGGGTGCAGACTCTTTCTGCTCCGGTCACGGTCGCCCGGCGCGCCCGCCGTTCCTCGGCGGCGGCCGGTGACCGCACGGAGCCTCGCGGGGGCGCGCGGGGAACAGGCCGTCACCGCCGGACGTTGTCCGGAGGGGCGGCCGACAGCACGCAGGACGACTCGAGAGAGACGGTGAGCGGGAACCGTGGACACAGGCAGCGCGATCGACCGGACGAGCGGGATCGTCTACGCCCCGGCGGACGGCGGCGTGGTCGTGACGATGTGGGGAGAGATCGACGCGGCGCTGCGCGACCGCGCGAGCGAGGCGATGTCGTACGTGCTGGACACGCGCGGGCGCGTGGTGGTCGACGTCGCCGACGTGACCTTCATCGACTCGTCGGGCATCGCGTTCATCATCCAGCTCTACATGCTCGGCGAGGAGGACGGCCGGGACGTCGTGCTCCGCGACCCGTCGCCGAGCATCGTCGAGCTGCTCGACATGATCGGCATGGGCGGGCGCATCCCCGTCGAGCGCAGCGGCGCGTCGACGGGCCCCATCGAGGTCGTCGGCGCGGTCTGACGCCGGCCCGCACGCGACCGGCCGGGTCCCCGAGGCTGTGGGACCCGGCCGGTACGGTGCGGTCATGCGCATCCTGCACACGTCCGACTGGCACCTCGGGCGGACGCTGCACGGGGTCGACCTGCTGGAGCACCAGGCCGCGCACCTCGACCACCTCGTCGAGCTGACCCGCGCGGAGGGCGTCGACGCCGTCGTGGTCGCGGGCGACGTGTACGACCGTGCGATCCCTCCCGTCGACGCGGTCTCGCTCCTCTCCGACGCGGTCACGCGGCTCGCGGAGCACGCGCACGTCGTCGTCACGCCGGGCAACCACGACTCCGCGATCCGGCTCGGGTTCGGGGACCGGGTGATGCGTCCCGGCGTGCACCTGCGGGCGCGGCTGGCCGACGTCGGGACGCCCGTGACCCTCATGCCACGCGCGGGCGGCGGGGGCGGCGCGCCCGTGCTCGCCTACGCCCTGCCGTACCTCGACCCGGACACGGCGCGCCACGCGCTGGCCGACGACGCGGCGTCCGTGGGCGCGGACCAGGGCGCCGACGCGCGTGCTCCCGGTGCGCGGACGCCGCTCGCCCGGTCGCACGAGGCGGTCATGGGCGCCGCGATGCGGCGCGTCGGGGCCGACCTCGCGCGCCGGCGCACGCAGGACCCTGCCGCGCGGGCCGTCGTCGTGGGCCACGCGTTCGTGGTCGGCGGGCTCGCGTCGGAGTCGGAGCGGGACATCCGCGTGGGTGGGGTCGACGCGGTACCCGCCGCCACGTTCGGGGGCTGGGGGATCGACTACGTCGCGCTCGGGCACCTGCACGGGCCGCAGCGCGTCACCGTGCCCGACGTTTCACGTGAAACCGCAGGTCACGGCAGCGGGTCGGCGACGGTCGCACGGTACTCGGGCTCTCCGCTCGCCTTCTCCTTCTCCGAGCTGCACCAGCGCAAGTCCACGACGCTCGTCGACCTGGACCGGCTGGGTGCCGGTGGAGACCCGGACGCGGCCGTCGAGCTCGTCCCCGCACCGGTGCCGCGCCGCCTCGCCGAGGTCACGGGGACGCTCGACGACCTCCTCGGGGAGGCCGGCGAGCCGCACGTGGACGACTGGCTGCGGGTGGTCGTGACGGACGCCGTGCGCCCCGCCGAGCTCTACGGGCGCGTGCGGGCGCGGTTCCCGCACGCCCTGCAGGTGACCCACCGCCCGCCGCGCCCGGCCGAGCGCGAGGTCGTGACCGCCGTCGGGCCGGGACGCGACCCGCTCGACGTCGCGCGGGACTTCGTCGAGCACGTGTCGGGTCACGCGCCGAGCGACGCGGAGGTCGCGGTGCTGCGCGCGGCGTTCGAGCTCGCGCTCGCGGAGGAGCGGAGCGCCTGATGCACCTGCACTCGCTGACCTTCCAGGCCATCGGGCCCTTCGCCGGGCGGCACCGCGTCGACCTCGCATCCCTGGGCGCGTCCGGGATCTTCCTCCTCGACGGGCCGACCGGCGCAGGGAAGTCGACGGTGATCGACGCCGTCGTCTTCGCGCTCTACGGCAAGGTCGCCTCCGAGGCCGCGAGCGACGACCGCCTCCGCTCGGCGTTCGCGGCGCCGGACGTCGAGTCGTTCGTCGACCTGGTGCTGGAGGTGCCCTCGGGCGTGTACCGCGTCCGGCGCACGCCGGAGTACCGCCGGCCCAAGAAGCGTGGCACCGGCACGACCGTCCAGCAGGCGTCGGTGCGGCTCTGGCGCCTCGCCGGTGCGCCGTCCTCCGACGCCGACCCGGACGCCGCGGACCCGCCGGGCGAGCTGCTCTCGGCGCGCCTCGACGAGGCCGGCGACGAGATCCGCCGGATCGTCGGCCTGGACCGGCGCCAGCTCGTGCAGACCGTGGTGCTGCCGCAGGGCGAGTTCGCGACGTTCCTGCGCGCCAAGCCGGAGGACCGGGCCGTCCTGCTCCAGAAGGTCTTCGGCACCGAGCTCTACCACCGCGCGGCGGCACGGCTCGCCGAGCTCGCGCGCGCCGCCCGGACGCGGTCGGACGGCGCGCGGCAGGGCGTCCGCGCGGCGGTCGAGCGCTTCACCGGGGCGGCCGGGCTCGTGCCCGACGACGCCCGGCGCCTGCGCGAGGCCGCCCTGGACGACGCGCGGCTGCGGCGGGCCGACGAGGACGACGACGCGCCGGACCACGGGGTCCACGCGCTCGCCGTCGCGCACGTCGGACGGCTCGCCGCCGAGGCGGACGCGCTGGCCGCCCGTGAGGTCGCGGCGAACGCGACGCTCGTCGCGGCGCAGGACCGCCTGGACGCCGAGCGCACGCTCGCGGACGCGGTCGCGACGCGCGCACGGCTGCGCGCCGAGGCCGCCCGCCTCGCGGACGAGGAGCCGCAGGTCGCTGCCGACCGAGACCGCGTGGACGCCGCGGCCCGCGCCGCCGTCGTCGCCCCTGCGGCGCAGGGCCTCGCCCGCGCGGAACAGGGCCTCGCCGCTGCGCAGGACCGGCTCGTGCTCGCGCGGACCGGTGTGCCCACGGACCTCGCCGACGCCGACGCCACGACGCTCGAGGCGTTGCGCTCCGACGTCGCGACGGCCGCCGTGCGCGCGACGCGCCTGCTGGCCGTCGGCGCGTCGCTGCCGGTCCGCGACCGTGAGGTCGCCGACGGCCGCAAGGACGTCGCGCGGGCGACCGAGGAACGGGCACGCGTCCTGCACGAGCTCACCGCGCGTCCGGCGCACCGCGAGGAGCTGCGGACGCGCCTCGCGGGGCTCGCCGAGACCGCGGGGACGCTCGGGGTGCTCCAGGAGAGGGCGCTGCGCGCCCGCGCGGTCGAGGAGGCCGCGCGCCAGGCGGCGGCCCTCGCGGGTGACGAGGAGGCGGCACGCACCGAGCGGGCGCGGGCCGCGGCGGTCGCGAAGGCGGCCGTCGACCACGAGGCGCGCGTCCGGGCCGCCCGTATCGCGGGGCTCGCGGGCGAGCTCGCCGGGGGCCTCGCCGAGGCGTCCCCCTGCCCGGTGTGCGGCGGCACGGACCACCCCGACCCGGCGCCGCTCGCGGACGGCCACCCGTCCGCGCAGGACGTCGAGGTCGCCGAGCGCGACCGGGTCGGGGCCGAGCGCGCGCTGCACGACGCCTCCGCGCGTGCCGAGGTGCTCGCCGAGCGGCTGGCCGCGCGCCGCCGGGACGCCGAGGGCCTCACCCCGCACGAGTCCGCCGAACGCGTGGCCGAGGTCGACGCGCTCGTCGCGGGAGCGCGGGCGGCGTCGCACGAGCGCGCGGACGCCGAGCGCGAGCTCGAGGCCCTCGACGCCGCGACGGTCGCCCTCCAGGAGCGCGCGGCCACGCTCGCGGAGGCGATCGCCGGGACGACCGCTCGCCTCGAGGAGCTCGAGGCGGCGCTCGCCGCCGACCGGGCCGAGATCCGCGCGGAGGTCGCCGCGGCGGGTCCGCTCGTGGCGCACGCCGGCCTGCCGGACGTGCTCACCGACGAGGGCGGCCCGCGCAACCCCGTCGCTGTCCTCGCCGCGGCGCTCGAGGAGCGGGTCCGCACGATCGACGCGCTCGCGGACGCCGGAGCGGCGGTCGCCGGCGCCCGGAGGGCGGTCGAGGAGCGTTCGGCGGAGCTCGGTGCGCTCGTCGGTCGCTCCGGGTTCGCGGACGCGACCGAGGCGCTGGACGCCGTCCTCGACGAGCAGGACCGTCGCGCGCTCGCGCTCCGCGTCGCCGAGCACGAGGCGGCGCGCGCCGCCACGGCGGCGGGACTTGCCGAACCCGCCCTCGCGGACGTGCCCGACGACGCACGCCCGGACGTCGCGGCGGCGCGGGCCGTGGTCGCCGAGGCGGAGGCCGCCGCACGGGCCGCCGCACGTCGGCACGAGCTCGTCGCCCGGCAGGCGCAAGCGGCGGACGCCGCCGCCGAGGCGATCGGCGCAGCCGTCGACGACTGGGTGCGCGCGCGGGACGCGGCCGGACCCGTCGCGCGCATGGCCGCGCTCACGGCCGGCTCCGGCGACAACGAGCACGCGCTCACTCTCGCCACGTTCGTCCTCGTCCAGCGGTTCGAGGACGTCGTCGCGGCGGCGAACGAGCGTCTCGCGGAGATGTCGTCCGGCCGGTACGAGCTCGTGCGCAGCGCGACGCGCGAGGACGTGCGCGCGCACAAGCGCGGGCTCGCGATGAAGGTCCTCGACCACGTGACCGAGCGTGAGCGCGACCCGCGCACGCTCTCCGGCGGCGAGACCTTCTACGTGTCCCTCTGCCTGGCCCTCGGCCTCGCGGACGTCGTCACCGCGGAGGCGGGGGGCGTCGAGCTGGGGACCCTCTTCGTCGACGAGGGCTTCGGCAGCCTGGACCCCGAGACGCTCGACGCCGTTCTCGCGGCACTCGGGCGGCTCCGGGCGGGCGGGCGCGTCGTGGGCGTCGTGTCCCACGTCGAGGCGCTCAAGCAGTCCATCGCGGAGCGCATCGAGGTCCGCCGCGCGCCCGGAGGCGGGAGCACGCTGACCGTGCGAGCGTGAGCAGAACGGTGCCTGGCGGAGGTGCGGGCCCGAGTCGCCGACGGGAGGCGCCGCGGCGCGGGTGCCGCGCCCGGGGGCGGGGGTCGCACCGCGGCGTGACGGTCGGTCAGCGCAACCGGCGAGAGGCGGTGGGATGGTCGGCCCGGCAGGCGACGGCGACGCGGCGTCCCGGCGTGCCGTGCGGCTGCGGCGGCGGTGGGACCGGGAGGCGGGCGCCTACGACCGCGGCATGGCGGCGGCGGAGCGACGGCTCTTCCCCGGCGTCCGCCCGCTCGTCTGCGGTCTCGCGACCGGCAGGACGCTGGAGGTCGCGGTCGGGACGGGGCTCAACCTCGCGCACTACCCGACGGCGGTGCGCGACGGCCGGCTGACGGGCGTCGAGTGGAGCCCGGGGATGCTCCGGGTCGCGCGGCGCCGGGCCGCCGAGCTCGGTGCCGACGTCGACCTGCGCCTGGGCGACGCGCAGCGCCTCGACCTTGCCGACGACGCCTACGACACCGTCGTCTGCACGTTCTCGCTGTGCGCGATCCCCGACCACCGGGCCGCGCTCGCGGAGATGGTCCGCGTGCTGCGGCCGGGCGGGCTGCTCGTCCTCGCGGACCACGTGGTCTCGACGGCGTGGCCGGTGCGCGTTCTCCAGGCGGCGGCCGACGTCGTGAGCGTGCCGCTCGCCGGGGAGCACTTCCGCCGCCGGCCGCTGCGCTGGGTGCTCGACGCGGGCCTCGCCGTCGAGCGGCACGAGCGCACGCGGGCGGGTGTCATCGAGTGGGTCGCGGCGCGCACACCCGGTCCACGAGCTCGGTGACCGCCGCGCGCACCGCGTGCGGCGGGGCGCCGCCGTCGAGCGCGAGCGCGGCACGGTCGAACGCTGCGGAGAGCAGCAGCGTCAGGGCGTCGAGGCGGTCGTCGTGCGCGACGTCGTCCCCGACGCGGGCCACGTCGTCGCGGCGCCCGTCGTCGTCGGGCGGGGTGTCGAGCGCCGCGGCGAGGCCCGCGCGCAGCGTGCGCCGGGCGTGGCGCGCGTCGAGCGAGTCGGCCTCGGCGGTGCCGAGCACGGCCGGGGCGTCGACGAGCAGCAGGCGGGTGCGGCCGGGGACGGCCATCGCGTCGAGGTAGGCGCGCGCACCCTCGACGAGCATGCTGCGCGCGGAAGGCGCGGCCGCTCCGGCCGTCCCGGGTGCGGCGTCGGGTGCGCCGGTCCGCTCCTCGATCTCCCGCGCCACGACCTCGGCCTCGGCCTCCACGACCGCCCGGAACAGCTCGCGCTTGTCGGCGTAGTGGTGGTACAGCGCTCCGCGCGTGACGTGCGCGGCCGCCGCGATCTGTGGCGTCGAGGTCGCGGCGTACCCCGCGTCGACGAACAGGTCGCGCGCGGCGGACACGAGGGCGGTCCGGGTGGCGCGGGTGCGCTGGGCGTTGGTGCGACGGGACTCTTGCATACCGACAGACTGTAGGTCATTCTTATGTACATACAGCCTGTTTGTTTATCCGCCCTCGGGCTGCTTGGTCCGAGGCCGTGTCCAGGAGGAGACGACCGTGCGCATCACGAGCTGGTACCCGGTGATCATGACCGGCGACGTCGCGGGGACCGCGGCGTTCTACGTCGAGCACCTCGACCTCCGGCCGCTCTTCACGAGCGACTGGTACGTGCACCTGCAGTCGGTGCACGACGCGTCCGTGAACCTCGCCGTGCTCGACGGCGACCACGAGACGATCCCCGAGCGCGGGCGGGGGAGGGCGAGCGGGCTGCTGCTCAACCTCGAGGTCGAGGACGTCGACGCCGTCCACGACCGCTTCGTCGCCGCGGGGCTGCCGATCCTGCGCTCGCTGCGCGACGAGGCGTTCGGCCAGCGGCACTTCATCGCCGCGGACCCGAACGGCGTCCTGATCGACGTCATCACGCCGATCCCGCCGACGGGCGAGTTCGTCGAGCAGTACGAGGAGTCGGCTCTTCCCTCCGCCTGAGGCGCCTCGTCAGACGACGGTGTCACAAGACGGCCCCTCCTCGGTCTCTCTCCTACGGGGGCAGGAGCGGCGACCGAGGTGAGGGGTCGTCGCGCGTCATCGCCAGGTGGACCCCCGGTCCGGCCGGAGCGTCCCCGGTGCCGTCGAAGGAGAGCAGCAATGTCAGCAGCATCGTCCCCGCTCGAGCGCGAGCTCCGGCGCATGGAGGTCATCGCTCGCCGCGAGCAGCTCCGGCTCGTCGGCCGCGCCCTGCCGCGCGTCGCCGAGCGTCTCCGCTGGGCGGACGCCCCGCGGCGCCAGTCCCCGACGACGGCGACGCGGTAGACCGCCCACGACGGCTCCGAGCAGTCGGCTCGTCGCCCGGGCGTGCATCTCTCGGAGCGAGGGCGCTCAGCCCGGCGTGCTCAGGCCGGCGAGGTCTCGTGCGCGGAGCAGCACGTCGTCGAGCATCCGGGGCGTGAGACGCCCGGTGAAGGTGTTCTGCTGGCTCACGTGGAAGCACCCCAGGAGGGTGAGGGTCTGCCCGGGGGCCGGCTGTCCGCCGTCGAGCACTTGGTCCTCGGGGCGAGCCCCCGCGGCGTCCGCCCCCGGGCCGGGCGCCCGACGGCGCAGCGTCACCTCCGCGCCGTGCGCGAACCGCGGGCGCGGGCGGGGCACGTCCCACCCCTGCTCGGCGAGCGTGGACAGGAGCGCCTGCCACCCGAACCCGCCGAGCACGACGGCGACGCGCACGGTCTCCCCGAGCAGCTCCACCTCGCGCGCGAGGTACGGCCCGCACCGGTGCCGTTCGTCGGGGGTCGGCTTGTTGTCGGGCGGGGCGCAGCGCACCGGGGCGGTGACGCGGATCCCGGTGAGGCGCAGGCCGTCGTCCGCGGACACCGACGTCGCCTGGTTGGCCAGGCCCGTGCGGTGCATGGACGCGAAGAGGAAGTCGCCGCTGCGGTCGCCCGTGAACATGCGTCCGGTCCGGTTCGCGCCGTGCGCGGCGGGGGCGAGCCCGACGACGAGGATCCCCGCGCGCTCGTCGCCGAACCCGGGCACGGGGCGGGCCCAGTAGTCGTCCTCGCGGAACGACGCGCGCTTGACCTCCGCGACGTGCTCCCGCCACGCGACGAGCCGCGGGCAGGCCCGGCACTCGACGAGGTGCGCGTCGAGCGCGTCGAGCGTCGGCGCGGTGCGGGCCGCGAGCGGGTAGTCGGGGTCGTCGGGCGTCACCCGCCCATTCTCCGCGCCGAGCACGACATGGGGGTCGTCATCCGGCGGATGACGACCCCCAGGTCGTGCTCGACGGCGAGCAGGGTCGTGCTCGGCGGGCGCCGGTCCCGGCCGGTCAGGCGCCGCGGTCGGCGAGCACCGTGGCCTCGGCGAGCGCCGCGGCGTCGTCGGGGACGTCGACGGCCGCCTCGCGACCGGTCGTCCCGCCGCCGCCCTCGTCGCGCGTGCCCAGCGCGTCGGCGGCGGCGTCCGGGACGGGCGCGCCGAACGTGTGCCGCAGGCCGAGCAGCACCGCTCCGGCGACCACGACGACCCCGAACATCACGGCGGCCATCGTCACGGGCGGCGACCCGCCGAGCAGGCCGGTCACCGGCGCGACGATCGCGCCGACGCCGAACTGGAAGGCCCCGATGAGTGCCGCGGCGCTCCCGGCGCGGTGCGCGTTGCGCTCCAGCGCGATGGCCGGGACGGACGGCATGACGAAGCCGGCGGTGCCGAGCGTGAGGACGATGAGCGGCACGAGCCACGCGAGGCCGCCACCGGCGAGCGCCGCGACGAGCAGAGCGCCCGACAGCACGAACCCGGCGGCGACCGCGCCCTGGAGGATGCGCTCGGGCGCGACGCGGCCCACGAGCGCGCCGTTGATCTGGCTGCCCGCCGTCACGGACACCGCGCCGACGCCGAACACGATCGCGTACTGCTGGGCGGTCATGCCGAAGAAGTCCTGGAACACGAACGTCGACGCGGAGATGTAGGTGAACATCGCGGCCATGTAGAAGCCGGCGATGAGCGCGAGGCCGATGAACGACCAGTCGCCCAGGAGCGAGCCGTAGGAGCGCAGGGCGGCGACGGTCCCGCCGGACCGACGGCGCTCGGCCGGCAGCGTCTCGCGCAGGCGCAGCAGCACGAGCACGAACAGCACCGCGCCGACCACGGCGAGCGCGACGAACATGCCACGCCACGACCCGAGCCGCAGGAACTGGGCGCCGATGGTCGGGGCGAGGATCGGCGCGACGCCGACGACGAGCATGAGGCGCGCGATGACCTTGCCGATCTGGTAGCCCTCGAACGAGTCGCGCACGATCGCCATGGAGAGCACCATCCCGGCGGCCGCGGAGAGACCCTGGACGAACCGCAGGCCGGTGAGCGCGGCGACCGACCCGGCGAAGACGATCCCGGCGGACGCGACCACGTACACCGCGAGGGAGACCAGCAGGGGAGCGCGGCGAC
The DNA here is from genome assembly GCA_029256625.1 of Cellulosimicrobium sp. GTDB lineage: Bacteria > Actinomycetota > Actinomycetes > Actinomycetales > Cellulomonadaceae > Cellulosimicrobium. The sequence goes on from JAQSXO010000021.1 coordinate 13,974, forward strand.
CGATCGCGTCGGAGACCGACCCGATGAGGAGCTGGCCGATCGCGAGCCCGGCGAGCGTCGCGGTGAGCGTGAGCTGGACGCGGGACTCGGTCGTGCCGAGCTCGTCGACGATGCGCGGGAAGGCGGAGAGGTAGAGGTCGATCGTCAGCGGACCGATCGCGGTGAGCGCGGAGAGCAGCAGGACGAGCCCCGCGCTGATGCGCCCGGGTCGGGCGGGAGCGGCGGGGCTCGTCGAGGAGCCGGTGCCCGGCGGGGCGGCGACGGGCGCGGTCGGCGCCGGGGTCGCGGAGGGTGTGGAGACCATGACAGGGGCAACCCCGGGCGGGGCGCCACATGTTCCCGGACGCCGTACGTGATCGGATGCTGAGACGGGGAGCCGACTCAGGCTCTGGCGCTCGCCTCGTCGTCGCGGGACCCACCCCGAGCACGAGGTTGCCGTCGTCCCGCGCGGCGAGACGCCGACGACCCCGTGCTCGACGCGGCGGTCAGCCCTGGGCGTCGCGCCAGGCGACCCACTCCCTCACGAGCGACAGGTCGTAGTCCGGCCCGCTCGTGCCGACCGTGAACAGCGTCGCGCCGGCGGCGACGAGCGCGTCGGCCGACTCCGCCGGCGGCCGGGAGACGCCGACCGAGCGCTCCACGAGCGCAGCGGTGTCGCGACCGACGGCCTCGCCGTGCTCGTCGAGGATCGCGCTCTTGCGCGCGAGCGTCTCCGCGTCCCCGAACGAGTGCCACACGTCCGCGTGCTCCGCGACGACGCGCAGGGTCTTGCGCTCGCCGCCGCCACCGACGAGCACGGGGATGTCGCGCGTCGGCGTGGGGTTCGACTCCGCCCAGCGGGCCTTGATGCGCGGCAGCGCCTCGGCGAGGTCGGCGATGCGCCCGCCCGCGGTGCCGAACTCGTAGCCGAACCGGTCGTAGTCCTTCTCGAACCAGCCCGCCCCGATCCCGAGGATCAGGCGCCCGCCGCTGATGTGGTCGACCGTGCGCGCCATGTCGGCCAGGAGGTCGGGGTTCCGGTAGCTGTTGCACGTGACGAGGGCGCCGATCTCGACGCGCTCGGTCTGCTCGGCCCACGCGCCGAGCATCGTCCAGCACTCGAAGTGCTTGCCGTCGGGGTCGCCGGTCAGGGGGAAGAAGTGGTCCCAGTTGAAGATCACGTCGACGCCGAGGTCCTCCGCGCGCAGCACGGCGTCGCGGACCTGGGCGTAGTCGGCGTGCTGCGGCTGGAGCTGGACGCCGATGCGGTAGGGGTGCCGGGATGAGGTCATGCGGGGCAATCTACGTCCGGGTCGAGGACGACGACACCCCGCGTCGAGCACGAGGTTCCTGGCGTCACGCGCGTCGGAACGACAGCGGGGTCGTGCTCGCCGGACCTAGGGTGGGCGCATGAAGCGACTGGTGGGCCTGCTCGTGACGCTCGTGGTGCTCGTGGCGGTCGCCGTCGTGGCGGACCGGGTCGCGGTGGGCGCCGCGGAGCGCGGCGCGGTGACGGCGTTCGAGCAGCAGGCCGACGACGTCTCCGGGGCGCAGCTCGACATCACGGGGTTCCCGTTCCTCACGCAGCTCGCGCGCGGCGAGCTCACGCACGTCACGGGCTCGGCCGACTCCGCGTCGTTCGGCGGCTACGCGATCTCCGACCTCCAGGTCGAGGCCGACGGCGTGAGCACGTCGGAGCCGTACCGGATCGCGTCCGGGACCGCGTCGGGGGTCATCGCGGCCGAGTCGCTGCAGCAGATCGTGGCCGAGCAGAGCGGCCTGGACGTCGGCATCACCGCCTCGGGCGACGTGCTGTCCCTGGCCTTCGACCTGCTGGGCGCGACGATCACGGTCGACGTCACCCCGCGCGTCTCCGGGCCGGCCGAGCTCGCCGTCGACGTCGTCGCGGTCCGCACGGGCCTCGGGACGGTGTCGGTCGACGACCTCCCGTCCGGGATCTCCCGCGCGCTGTCCGACCTGCGGGTCCCGCTGGACCTGCCCGACGGCGTCGCGCTCGACGCGGTGTCCGTCGTCGACGGCGGGGTGCGCGTCACGGTGACGGGGACCGACGTCGTCGCCGAGGACCTGGTGGCGTCGTGACCGGCGCGGCCGGGGCGGGGGAGAGGCGGTGAGCGGGCGGCCCGTGGACGAGCGACACGTGCTTGCGGCGCGCCTCGCCGCGCACCGCCTGCGGTCGCCCGACCTGCCCGACGTGCCGACCGCCGTCGGGCACCTCGTCGCGGTGCAGGGCCAGGAGTTCCACCCTGCGCTGTGGGGCCTCACGCGGCGGCTCCGGCCCGACGCGCGGCCCGGCGCGGCAGGGGCGGTCGCCGCGTGCGACCGCGGGGAGGTGCTGCGCACGCACGTGCTGCGCCCCACGTGGCACCTCGTCCGGCCCGACGACGCGCGGTGGCTCGTCGAGCTCAGCGCG
>JAQSXO010000405.1 GCA_029256625.1 Cellulosimicrobium sp.
GCGAGCGCGAAGCACCCGGGGACGGGCGGTCCGCCCGCCCGGACGTGCTCGTCCCGGTAGGTGGTCGGCGTGACGCCGACGATCGCGCGGAAGCGCGTCGAGAACGTCCCGAGGCTCGTGAAGCCGACGGCGTGGCACACCTCCGTCACGGTGAGGTTCGCGGTGCGCAGCAGGGTCTTCGCCCGCTCGACGCGGCGCGTGGCGAGGTAGGCCATGGGGCTCGTGCCGAACGCGGCGGCGAACGCGCGCGCGAAGTGGAACGGCGAGTAGCCCGCGACGGCAGCGACCCCGGCGAGGGTGAGCGGCTCCGTGAAGTGAGCGTCCATGTGGTCGCGCGCCCGCCGCAGGTGGACCGCGACCTCGGGTTCGACGCTCACGCCGTCCACCGCGGCTCGTCGGCCCCCCACGGGCGGGCGGGCGTGGGGTAGTCGTCGACCCGGGCGTCGCCGAGGCGGTCGAGCGCGGGGCGGGTCGTCGTCGCCACGACCTCGCGGCCGTCCAGGAGCGCCGGGTGCTCGACGACGCAGCGCGGCCCAGGCGTGCGCGGTGCGTCGTGCGCGGGGTCGCGGCCGGGAGCCGCGAGCAGGGCGTGCCCGGTCCGGGCGAGGGCGCCGTCGATCTCGCGGCCCCGGCCGTCGGCCGCGCGGTCGGCGAGGGCGTCCACGACGGCGGCTGCGAGCAGGTAGCCCGTCGCGTGGTCGAGCGCCTGGGCGGGCAGAGCTCCGGGGATCGCGTCCTCGGGGGAGGCCCCGTCCCGCGCCCCTTCCACGAGGGCGATCCCGCTCACCGCCTGGACGATCGAGTCGAAGCCACGCCGCCCGGCCCACGGGCCGTCGTCGCCCCACGCCGTGACGCGCGCGTGCACCGCGCCCGGCGGGAGCCGCAGCCCGAACGCCTCGACCGCCCCCGGGCGGTAGCCGGTCACCAGCACGTCGGCGCGGTCGAGCAGCTCCTGGGCGCGGGCGAGGCCGTCGTGCGTCGCGAGGTCGAGCAGCGCCGACCGCTTGCCCTGCCCGGTGTCGAGGTGCTGGACCTCGATCTCCGGGAGCCTTGGCGGGTCGACGCGCAGGACGTCCGCGCCGAGCAGGGCGAGCGTGCGCGTCGCGACGGGGCCCGCGATGACGCGCGTCAGGTCGAGCACCCGGAGCCCGGCGAGCGGGCGCGGCCCGCGCGCGAGCGGGCGTAGGGGAGCGGCGTCGTCGCGCTCCGAGCGCCGCACGGGAGGGTCCGACTCCGTGGCGCGGCCTGGCGCGGACGCGCGCCACACGTCCTCCGGACGTACGCGGACGGCGATCGCCCCGACGTCGGCCGCGCGGTCCTCGACGTCCTGGGCCGAGCGCGCGGCGAGGGCGGCGGCGACGTCGTCGCGGGTCGGGGTGCGCCCGACGTGGTCGGCGAGGTCGAGCAGCGCGAGCAGCCGCGCGCGGTGGTGCGGGTAGTTCGCGTGCGTGCGGACCCAGCCGTCCGCGGTCCGGAAGAAGCCCGAGAGCGGGGCGAAACCGTCTACCGGGGCGCCGTCGACGCGCAGCAGCCGGTCGCTCGCGAAGGCCGCGGCGACCCGCTCGGGGTCGGGAGGCGGACCGGCGTCGAACCCGCCCGCACGGGCTGCGGCGTCGCGCACGGCGGCGACCGACGCGACCGCGAGGTCCAGGACCGGCAGCGTCGCGGCGAGGAACGGCGCGGCACCCACCCCGCGACCCTACGCCGCCGGGAGGCCCCGGTGCCGGACCCTGCGGTCGATCAGTTCCCGACCGTGACCGTGCCGGGGAACCGCGCGGCGGAGCGGTCGGTCGCGGACCCGTCGCCCGCGGCGTTGATCTCCGAGATCATCATGACGAGCTCGAGGTCGGAGTCCGCGGCACGGGCGAGGCTGGTCGCGAGCTGGTACGGGTCGGTGAGCGGCTGCATGTCGTAGTCCGTGACGATCATGCGCGTCTGCATGCCGAGGCTGTCGTTCTCGACCGCGGTGCGCACGCTGTCCGCGAGGCGGTTCATCTGGGACTCCGTGAGGGTCATCGTCACCTGCTGGCCGGACGACACCTCGCCCGACGGGGAGAAGCCGGAGAACTCCCGCGTGTTGAAGTACTGCGACGACATGTCGTCCGCCGTGACGTCGAACGAGTACGTGCGCGCCGAGAGGTCCTCGTTCCCCGAGGCGTCGAAGGCCTGCGACATGCGGAAGTCGCCGCGGTCGCCGTAGGTCGCGGTGAGGAGCTGCTCCGTGCTGCCGTCGGGGTTGGTCGTCGCGACGAGCGAGCCCGTGTTCTTGCCGATCTCCCACTCCGCCCCACCGACGGGCGTGTCGAAGCCGACGGTCGACGTCGAGTCGAACTCGACGCGCTCGATCTTCGTGGTGCCCGAGATGCCGGTCGACGGGTCGGCGGGGATCTCGCCCGTGACGAGGTAGGTGTCGTACGCGGCCTGGCCCTCCGGCGTCGACAGGTCGAACTCGGCGCTGCGCAGGGACGCGCCGTCGAGCGACGTCGTGTTGCCGAGCATGACCTTCACGGCGTCGAAGTCGAGGCCGAGGCCCGCGTGGTTCGCGATGGCCTCGGTGGGACCCGCGGTCACGCGCACCGTGTCGTCGCCCGTGCGCTCGATGAGGCTCGTCACGCCGCTCGCGTCCTTGACGGACGACTCGACGGCGATGTGGCGGAACGCGGCGTTGAGCTCGGTCTCCGAGTAGCTTCCGCCGTCCATCGTGACCGAGGAGCCGACCGGCATGCTCCGGGGGTCGAACGGGTTGATGCTCCCCGGGTCGGTGACCCCCGCGCCGTCGGGCACCTTGACCGTGTACTCCGACGTGACGCCGGTCGTGTACCCGCCGCTGACGCCCGTGCCGCCCTTGTCGACGCCGCCCTCGACCCCGATCGAGACGTCGGACTTGGACGTGTACGTGGTGAAGCCGTCCTCGGACTTCTCCCCGACCGTGTACTCCGCGCCGCCGTTGACGCCGAACGAGATCTTCGACCCGTTGGTCGTCGACATCCAGTCGGAGAGCGAGCCGCTCCCGGAGTACGTCGTCTCGCCGCTCTCCGGGTCGTGGGACACGCCGAACCCGACCTTCGCGTCCGTCCCCTCGGTCGCCGGGTTGCCCAGGCTCCCGTTGTCGGAGCCGGACTCGTGGTCGCCCTTCACCGTGACCTTCGGGCCGCCCGGGCTCTCGTCGCCCGAGCCCGGCCCGCCGCCCGTGCCGCCGCCGGGTCCGCCGCCGGAACCGGGACCCCCGCCGGGGCTGCCACTGCCGCCCCCGCCGGGGCCGCCGCTGCCGCCGGAGCTGGCGCTCTCCTGCTGGTCGGCGTTCTTGCGGACCTTGTCCGCCGCGTCGCGGAGCGTCGCCGTCGCGGCGGCCAGCGCAGGCCCGAGCTCGGCGGACCAGCGGCCGCGCAGCTCGTCGCCGTCCGGACCCGCCCAGCGGGCCCCGCTCACGGTCGAGTCCAGCGTGCTGCGCGTCGTGGTGAGCGCCTCGGACGCCGTCGTGAGGCTCTGCGCGAGCGCGCGCAGCTCGCCGATGTCGGCAGTCTCGCCCGGCTCATGGGGCGAGGTCCCCATGGCGGGCTCCCGGCCGTGCCGGTCCGTGGGGTGCCCGGCGGTCGCGACGCGACCTCGTCAGGCGGAGAGGACGCCGGCGAGCCGGTCGAGGACGATCTGGCCCGCGGGAGGGACGCGGTGCGCGTCGGCGGGCGTCAGCCACGCGAGCTCCGCGATCTCCGCGCTCGGCGCGGGCGCCGGGGAGCCGGGCGCAGGCTCGGCGTACATGCAGTGCATCCGCACGACGCGCCCGCCCAGCCCGTGCCCCGGCGCCTCCGCGACGAAGCCGGACCGGACCGACGCGGGGTCGAGCCGGACGCCGAGCTCCTCGTGGATCTCGCGCACCAGCGCCTCGGCGTCGGACTCGCCGGGCTCGACCTTGCCGCCGGGCATGAAGAAACGGTCCTTGCCGGTCGTGCGGACGGTGAGCAGGCGGCCGTCGCGGACGTTCAGCCAGCCGACGGTACGCAGCGGGGGCAGCCCGGCGGGTTCGGGGGAGGGGGCAGCGAGGGGAAGGTCGGGCGACGTCACGGCTCCACTGTGCCATCTCCACCGTGCCGTCTCCGCGGCGCCGTCCGACGCCGACGGCTCACGACGAGCGGGGACCCCCGACGGCGCGTGGCGCACCCAGCGAGCCACGCGCCGTCGGGCCTGCCCCTCGCGCGGCCCCAGTTCCGGCGAAGGT
>JAQSXO010000406.1 GCA_029256625.1 Cellulosimicrobium sp.
CAGCCAGTCCCAGGTCGCCATGGCGACCACGTTCCTCGCGACCCTCCTCCTGCCCGTCGCGGCCGCGGTCGGCATCGGGGCCGCGCTGTCGATCCTGCTTCAGGCGAACCGGGAGACCCAGGACCTGCGGATCGTCCGCCTCGTCCCCCTCGAGGACGGGCACTACCGCGAGGAGCCGGCGCCGCGGCGGCTCGACGACGCGACGGTCACCGTGCTCGACGTCTACGGGAGCCTGTTCTACGCCGGTGCGCGCTCGCTCGAGGCCGCGCTGCCGGAGCCAACGCACGCGCACGACGCCGTCGTGGTGCTGCGCCTGCGGGGCCGCGCGAGCCTCGGCGCGACCGCGTTCACCGTGCTCGCGCACTACGCGGACCGGCTCGGCGAGCACGGGGGCCGGCTCTACGTGAGCGGCGTGGACCCCGAGCTGGCGGAGAAGTTCGAGCAGGTCATCGACCTGCGCCTGCACGAGCGGATCGCGGTCTACCCGGCGCGGCCCGTGATCGGCGAGTCGACCGCGGACGCGACGCGACACGCCGAGGCGTGGCTCCTGCGCGGGGTCGAGACGGCCCAGATCCCCGTCGTGCGACCGGACAATCCCGCGAAGCGGCTGTGGTCCCGCGTGCGGTCGGTGCTGCACCGCGGCTGACCGCCGCCCTGCCTCGGTTCGCCGCCGTGCTCCGGAGTGCGTCGCCCGGGGCCGGCGTGCGCCCAGCCCCGTCCGCTCAGCCCAGCGCGTGCACGAAGTCCACGCGCTGCGCGGCGAACCACGCCTCGTTCTCGCGGATCCGGTCTCCGACCCCGTCGTCCCACATGCGTTGCCAGCCGCCGCCGCGCACCTGCGCCGCGTGCCGCATGGCGTACCAGCTCCGCGCGAACCGCTGCGCGAGCACGTCGAGCAGCGCGAGCCGCTGGGACCGGTCCAGCCCGTACGCCTCCGTGAGGATCCGGGCGCGACGGGGTGCGTCGAGGTCGCGCAGCACGTCCGGCCGCGCCTCCGGCGGCGCGACCGGCGCCCAGTAGAGCAGTGTGGTCGCGACGTCGAGGAGACGCGTGGTCGGCGCGGCGAGGTCGAAGTCGATCACTCCGACCAGCCGGTGCGGACCCTCCGGGTCGTCGTCGGCCGGGACGAACAGCGCGTTCTCGACCGTGAGGTCGTTGTGCCCGACGACGTCCGGCACGTCGAAGACGTCCGGCACCTCCGGGAACTGCGCCCGCTCGGTCCAGGCGACGCCGTCGGGCAGCACGACGTCGCGCGACACCGCGTGGAGGTCCCGCAGCCACTCCCCGAGCTGGACGAGCACGTCCTCGTCGGTCGCCCACGCGTGCGGCGGGCGCCCGCCCATCTCGCCCGGCAGGAACGTCACGACCTCCCGGCCGTCGTCGTCGATCCCCAGGAACCGGGGCGCACGCTCGAAGCCCGCGCGCTCGAGGTGGAGCAGGTACGCCTCGACGGCGGGGCTGTGCGGGCCGCGCGGACGGCGGACGGTGTCGCCGCGCCGGACGATCCCGTCCGACACGTCACCACCCAGCAGGGGGACCTCGACGTCGTCCGCGTCGTCGCGGTACGGGAGCAGATCGGTCATACCCGACACCCTCGCACGCGCGACGGGCCCGTGACCAGGCCCGCCGCGCCGTCGCGCTACGCGACCGCCGCGAACGGGTACCGCCGGCGCAGGACGAGCCGTTGCACGAGCGTCCACGTCACCGTCACGAGCAGGTACACGCCCGCTGCGAGCGGGACGAAGCACGCGATCACCGCGGTCATGAACTGGAGAGCGCCGAGCGCGTTCTGCAGTCCCGGCCCGGCGAGGACCCCGGTGCCCGGGGCACCCGGGCCGGTCGCCGTCCGCGGCACGGCGAGCCGACCGCCGGGCAGGGACGCCCGGCGCGTGAGCTCGCCGACGAGCGCGATGAGGAGCACGACCGCACCGGCGACCATCAGGGTCGGGACGGCCGCCGCTCCCGCACCGAGCGAGCCGACGAGGCTCGAGCCGAGGGGTGCCCCGAAGAGCGTATGGCCCAGCAGCGCGTTCGCGTGACCGGCGATCTGGGCATGCAGGAACAGCGCGTAGACGACGGCGACCACGGGTGCCTGGGCGAGCATCGGCAGGCAGCCGGCGAACGGCGTCGTGCCCTCCTCCGCGTAGAGGTCGAGGGTCGCGCGCTGCAGCTTCTGCGGGTCGTCCCGGTGGCGACGCTGGAGCTCGGCGAGCCGGGGCGCGAGGCGCGCGCGGTCGCGCTCCGCCTTGGCCTGCGAGACGCCGACGGGGACGAGCAGCGCGCGGACGGCGAGCGTCAGCAGGACGACGGCGGCCGCTGCAGCGGCACCGCCGGCGACGGGTTCGAGCAGGTTGGACAGGCCCATCAGGGCGCGGTACGCGGCGTCGAGCACGGTGGAGACGAGCGGGAGGTCGAGCAGGTTCATGGTGGTGTCCTCGGTCGAACGTGCGGGGTACGCGTTCGCCGATCACCCTGCGCCGGGCAGGGGCACGCCACGACGTGGTGCGCGCGGGGTGCGGGTGAGAGCCCTCGGCCGGGTGATCAGCCGAGGGTGCAGCCGGGTGCCCGTGGCCGGGCACGGCCTGGGGCGTCCGGGTCGCTCTGCGTGACGGCGGGGCCGACGTCGACCGTGTCGCGCAGCCGGCCCGCCGGGCGAGCCGCCACACCGAGCGCGAGGGGTGCACCCCAGCGCGCGGTCATCGCGGCCACGGCCGCCACGAGGGCCGTGGCGCCGAGGAGGAAGAGCGTGGCCGTGAGGGTGGACGTGCCGAGCAGGAGCGCGAGCGCCGACGCGACGTCGCGCGCGACGACCAGAAGGTCGTTCATCACGCCCTCCTCTCCGGTCACGGGCGGCCGTGGCCCCCAGCCTAGGACACGTCGAGCACGGCCCACTCGTCGTCGGTGAGGAGGCGCGACCGGATGATGAACCGCACGCCCTCGGGCGCCTCGACGCTGAACCCCGCCCCACGACCGGGCACGACGTCGATCGTCAGGTGCGTGTGCTTCCAGTACTCGAACTGCGCGCGGCTCATCCACACGGGCACGACGAACCGGCCCGCCGCGCCGTCGACTCCGCCGGGGTCGTCCGCACCGGGACCGGGCCCCTCGACGACGAGGTCGCCGAGGTGCACGTCGGCGTCGCCGAGCAGGAAGTCGCCCTGCGGGTAGCACATGGGCGACGACCCGTCGCAGCACCCGCCGGACTGGTGGAACATGAGGTCGCCGTGGACCGGCCGCAGCCGGGCGAGCAGCGCGGCCGCGTCGTCGGTGAGCGCGACCCGCGCCGGGTGCGCGCCGACCTTGCCGGGCGAGGGGACGTCATCGAGCACGGGAACCTCCTGGAGTGCTGGCCGAGCAGGTGCCTGCTGCCCGCCGAGCATGCGGTCGTCGCCCGACAGGACGGCGGGACGGGCGACGACCGCATGCTCGGCGGGCGACGGGACCACGGCCTAGAAGAAGCCGAGCTTCTGGGCCGAGTAGGAGACGAGGAGGTTCTTCGTCTGCTGGTAGTGGTCGAGC
>JAQSXO010000407.1 GCA_029256625.1 Cellulosimicrobium sp.
GTCGCCGTTCGTCCTGGGCGACTACAAGTCCGACCCCGACGCCGACCTCGAGCGGCCGACGCGCGTCTCGCTCATCGACACGCGTGACGCGAGCCTGCGCCTCGTCGACCTGCCCGCGAGCTACACGTTCCGCTCGCTCGGCCGCGGCGACGCGGGCGAGGCGCTCGTGCTCGGCACGGACGGGTCGCTGCACGTCATCGACCCGGAGGCGGGCACGGTCGTGCGGTCCATCCCGGTCGTCGACGCGTGGGAGGAGCCCGAGGAGTGGCAGGAGCCGCGCCCCGCGCTGCTCGTCCAGGACGGCATCGCGTACGTCACCGACCCGGCCGGCCGGGCGATCCACGCGGTCGACTACGTCGCGGGCGAGGTGTGGAAGAGCGCGGACCTCGACGTCGTGCCGAACGAGCTCAACGGCGTCACCGGGAAGCCGGCCACGGCCGGCGCGCACGAGGACGGCGAGCACGCCCACGAGGAGGGCTAGCACGCCCACGACGAGCACGCCGAGGACGGTCACGAGGGCCACGACCACGAGCACGAGGAGGGCTGAGCGCAGACACGCGACGCCCGGAGGCCGCGAGAAGTCGCGCGAAACTCCGCGTGTTCCCTAGTGTTGTCCCCGGTGCGCGGCCTCGCGGCTGGCACACTGAGACCGTGACGACGGGTGGTGACCACCGCGCGTCGTGAACCGAAGAAGGGATTCGCATGTCGCTCAACAAGTCCGAGCTCGTCTCGGCCATCGCCAGCAAGGCCGACCTGTCGAAGGCGGACGCCGAGAAGGCTCTCAACGCCTTCCAGGAGGTGCTCATCGAGTCGCTGGGCAAGGGCGAGGCCGTCAAGGTCACGGGCCTCCTGTCCGTCGAGCGCGTCGAGCGTGCCGCCCGCACGGGCCGCAACCCCCGTACGGGCGAGGAGATCTCGATCCCGGCCGGTTTCGGCGTGAAGATCAGCGCCGGCAGCCTGCTCAAGAAGGCCGTCGCCAAGTGACGTCTCGCTGACCGGCCGCTGCCGGCCCGGTCAGCAGCACGAAGGCCCGGAACCCCGCGAGGGGCTCCGGGCCTTCGTCGTGCGTGGTGCGGCTCGCGCTCAGGCGTGCACGACGTTCGCCAGGACGCCGTGGTTCGTCAGGCGCGTGCCGATCGCCTGGTCGACCTCGGCGAACGCCTTGTTCGAGCGGGCCACGCCGATCGCGCCGGCCATGGCGCCGTGGCCGGTCGGGCGGTCGATGCGGGCCACGAGCTGGTCGCCGTGGAGCATGAAGTCGACCGTGAAGACGAGGTGCTGCGCCTTGCCCGCGAACGCGCCGAGCCAGAACGTCTTCTGCTTGCTCCCGCGCTCGGCGGCCCACTGGCCGGTCGGGCGCGTGGTGACGGCGAAGCCCTGCTCCTGGAGCGCGGCGTGCAGGTGCTGCTTGGCGACCTCGGGGTCGCCGGACAGGAAGTAGTCGACCGTGGCCATGGTGGCTCCTCGTTGCGTTCGGTGGATGGCTGTGGCGGGGCTGCGGCGGCCGCGTCGCCACCCGGCGGGCGGACGGCCTCCGGGATGCTACCGCCGTCCGCAGGCTCGCCCTCGACCCGTCTTGAGAATCGTTCTCACGAGCCGCTAGGCTGGGCGCACCACCACCGGAAGGACCCCTCATGGCCGTGCCCAAGCGCAAGCTCTCCCGCTCCAACACCCGTGCCCGCCGCTCGCAGTGGAAGGCGCAGGCGCCCGAGCTCGTGACCGTCGTCGTCGACGGGCGCGAGGTCACCCTGCCGCGCCGCCTCGTCGCGGGCGTGCGCCGCGGCTACGTGACGCTGCCCGAGTGACCCCTGGCGCCGACCACCGCAAATGTGGTGGTCGGCGCGCGGGCCGGTCGGTATCGTCGCTCGCGGAGGCTGCGAGGCGTGACGACCCTCGGTCGGTGGCGACACCGGCGGCGGCTCCCCGCGCGTGACGGCGAACCGACGAGAGGTCGACGAGACGTCGACGAAGGTGTGGTGGCACCGCGACCTAGCCCCCGCCCGCACCTCCAGGGCCTGCCCTTCCCTGGAGGAGTCATGAGACCACCCGCCCCGCCCGCCCCCGCTCGTACCCTGGCCGCCGACGTCGCCGCCGCACCGCCCGGACGCGTGGTGACCCTGAGCGGGCACGTGCACCGCCGCCGCGAGCTCGCGACGGTGTCCTTCCTGGTCCTGCGCGACCGCACCGGACTCGCCCAGGTCGTCCTGCGCCCGCACGAGGTGCCCGCGGAGGGACTGCCGCCGGAGGAGACCGCCGTCCAGGTCACGGGGACGGCCACGGCGAACGCGCAGGCACCGGGCGGCGTCGAGATCACCGCGCCGACGGTCGCGCTGCTCGGCGCGCCCGCGACCCGCCCGCCGGTCGAGCTGTGGCGCCCCGACCTCGACGTCGCGCTGCCCACGCTCCTGGACCACGCGGCCGTGACGTGGCGGCACCCGGCCCGGCGGGCCCTCTGGGAGCTCGCTGCCGCGAGCCTGCGCGGGTTCCGTGCCACGCTCGACGCGGCGGGCTTCACCGAGATCCAGACCCCCAAGCTGGTCGCGTCCGCCACGGAGTCCGGCGCGAGCGTGTTCCCCGTCGACTACTTCGGTCGCACCGCCTACCTCGCCCAGAGCCCGCAGCTCTTCAAGCAGCAGCTGGTCGGCGTGTTCGAGCGCGTGTACGAGGTCGGGCCGGTCTTCCGGGCGGAGCCCCACGACACGGCACGCCACCTCGCGGAGTACGTCTCCCTGGACGTCGAGCTCGGCTTCGTGCGCGACCACCGGGACGTCCTGGCGGTGCTGCGCGACGTGCTCGCCGGCATGGTCGGGGCGGTCCGGGACGGGGCGGGCGACGCCGTCGAGCGGCTCGGGCCGGCGCTGCCGGTCGTGCCGTCCGAGATCCCCGTGATCCACTTCCGTGACGCGCTCGCCCTCGTCGGTGCGGCGGACGACGAGCCGGACCTCGCGCCCGAGCACGAGCGGGCCCTCGGCGCGTGGGCGAGGTCGACCCACGGCTCCGACTTCCTCGCGGTCGAGGGCTACCCGATGCGGAAGCGGCCCTTCTACACGCACCCGCAACCTGACGACCCCCGCTGGAGCAACAGCTTCGACCTGCTCTTCCGCGGCCTGGAGCTGGTGACGGGCGGCCAGCGGCTGCACCGCTACCAGGACTACGTCGCCGCGCTGGCGGCGCGGGGCGAGACGGCCGAGCCGTACGCGACCTACCTCGAGGCGTTCGCCCACGGGATGCCCCCGCACGGCGGCTTCGCCATCGGCCTCGAGCGCTGGGTCGCCCGCCTCGTGGAGGCGCCCAACGTCCGTGAGGTCGCGCTCTTCCCCCGGGACCTGCACCGCCTCACCCCGTAGTGCCCGACGGCGCGTGCCACCACGCGCCGTCGGCCCGTCGTGGCAGCATCCTCGGGTGAGCGAGCCGAGCCCCGACCTGACGTCCGGCCCCGTCCCGGGGCGCCGGGAGCGCCGCGAGCAGCCCGGGCGGCCGCGCGCCGACCCGCACGGCCACGCGTACGGGCCGGCGGCG
>JAQSXO010000408.1 GCA_029256625.1 Cellulosimicrobium sp.
GCCCGAGTACGCGGCGGTCCCGCACGCCACGACGATGATCTTGTCGACCGACCGCAGCACGGCCTCGTCGATGCGCAGGTCGTCGAGCACGAGCTTGCCCGAGGGGTCCGTCCGCCCGAGCAGCGTGTCCGCGACGGCGTGCGGCTGGTCGTGGATCTCCTTGTCCATGAAGGACGAGAAGCCGCCCTTCTCCGCCGCGGCGGCGTCCCAGTCGACCGTGTACCGCTTGGCCTCGGCCGGGTTCCCGTCGAAGTCGCTCACCTCGACGGACGTCGGGGTGATCGTGACGATCTGGTCCTGGCCGAGCTCGAGCGCCTCCTTGGTGTGGGAGATGAACGCCGCGACGTCCGAGCCGAGGAAGTTCTCCCCCTCGCCCAGCCCGACGACGAGCGGCGAGTCGTGCCGCGCGCCCACGACCGTGTCCGGGGCGTCGGCGTGGACGGCGAGCAGCGTGAACGTGCCCTCCAGCCGCCGCGCGACCTGCCCCATGGCGAGCGTGAGGTCCTTGGTCTCGCGGTAGGCGCGCGCGAGCAGCTGCGCCGCGACCTCCGTGTCCGTCTCGGACCGGAAGCGGACGCCCTCCGCGAGCAGCTCGGACTTGAGCGTCGCGAAGTTCTCGACGATCCCGTTGTGGATGACCGCGAGGCGGTCGTCGTCCGCGAGGTGCGGGTGGGCGTTGGTGTCGGTCGGTCCGCCGTGCGTGGCCCAGCGCGTGTGGCCGATCGACGCGGTCGCCGCGGGGAGCGGGTGCAGGTCGATCTCCTCGACGAGGTTCGCGAGCTTGCCCGACTTCTTGGCGAACGCGACGGCGTCGATCCCGGGCGCGACGAGCGCGACCCCGGCCGAGTCGTAGCCGCGGTACTCGAGCCTGCCGAGTCCTTCGAGAGCGACGTCGAGGGGTCGCCCCGAGGCCTCTCCGACCATGGTTCCAGGGCCTACGTAGCCCACGATTCCGCACATGGTGATCGAGTCTAGCCACGGACGTGCGCCACTCCGGAGCCGCACGATCGCGCGGTTTTTCGTGAGGTCCGCTGCCAAAAGCGTCCCGCGGGCGAACGGCGCCCGGGCCGGTGAGGGTGGACCTCGTGCCCACCGTACGGATCGGTCTCTCAGGATGGCGGTACGCCGACTGGCGCGGCCCGTTCTACCCGGCCGGCCTCCCCCAGCGCCGTGAGCTCGAGCACGTGGCGTCCGTGTTCCCCGCGGTCGAGCTCAACGGGTCGTTCTACTCCCTGCAGCGCCCGTCGTCGTTCGTCGCGTGGCGCGAGCAGACGCCCGAGGGGTTCACGTTCGCGGTCAAGGGGCCGCGCTTCGTCACCCACATGAAGCGGCTGCGGGACGTCCGCACGCCCCTCGCCAACTTCTTCGCGAGCGGCGTCCTCGCCCTCGGCGACCGGCTCGGGACCGTGCTGTGGCAGCTCCCGGCGCGCACGACCTTCGACGCCGCGCTGCTCGACGATTTCCTCGCCCTCCTGCCCCGGACGACGGCCGAGGCCGCCCGCCTCGCGCGCGACCACGACGACCGCCTCCGCGAGCCCGCCTGGACCGAGGTCGACGCCGACCGACCGCTGGTCCACGCGCTCGAGCCGCGCCACGAGTCCTTCGCGGGCGCCGAGGCGCTGGACCTCCTGCGACGGCACCGGGTGGCCTTCGCGATCTCGGACGGCGCAGGCCACTGGCCGCTCGTGGAGGCGGTCACGGGCCCCCTCGTGTACGTGCGGCTCCACGGCGACCGCACGCTGTACACGAGCGGCTACCGGCCACGCGTCCTCGACGCGTGGGCCGAGCGCGTCCGGGGCTGGTGCGAGGCCGGTCACGACGTCGAGGTCTACCTCGACAACGACGTCCACGCGCACGCCCCGGCCGACGCTCTCGCCCTCATGTCCCGCCTACCGGGTCTCGCTCTTCCCGGGACCGGGCCGACGCCGGAACCGGCGCGCCCCAGGCGGCCCGCGAGGCAGCGCGGCGCCGCGCGCTGAGACCGGGCGCGCGGGCCGGGCGCGACCGTGCCGGGCTGCGCGAGGGCCCTGGCTGCGGGCCGTGCACCGGCACCCGCACGCATCCGGCAGAATCAGGCGGGTGTCCTTCCCCGTCGACGACCCGTCCGACCTCCTGCCGGCCCATCTCGCGGCACCGTCGTCCTCGCCGTACGTCGACCTCGACCGCGCGGTGTGGAGCCGCCTGTCGGAGTCGACGCCGCTCCCGCTGACGGACGACGACGTCACCCGGCTGCGCGGCCTCGGCGACCCCATCGACCTCGCGGAGGTCGACGCCGTCTACCGCCCGCTGTCGCGCCTGCTCAACCTCTACGTGACCGCGACGTCGGGGCTGCACGAGGCGACGTCGACGTTCCTCCGGGAGGAGACCGGCAACACGCCGTACGTCATCGGGGTCGCGGGGTCGGTCGCGGTGGGCAAGTCCACGACCGCGCGCGTCCTGCGCGAGATGCTCGCCCGCTGGCCGGAGACGCCGCGCGTGGAGCTCATCACGACCGACGGCTTCCTCTACCCCAACGCCGAGCTCGCGCGCCGCGGTCTCATGGACCGCAAGGGCTTCCCGGAGTCCTACGACCGGCGCGCGCTCATCCGCTTCCTGTCCAAGGTCAAGGCGGGCCACGCCGAGGTCAAGGCGCCCGTCTACGACCACCTCACGTACGACATCGTGCCCGGCGCGGAGGCGGTCGTGCGCAAGCCCGACGTGCTCGTGGTCGAGGGGCTGAACGTCCTGCAGCCGGCCCGGCCGAGCGCCCACGACGAGTCGACCGTCGCGGTGTCCGACTTCTTCGACTTCTCGATCTACGTCGACGCACGCACCCGCAACATCCGGCAGTGGTACGTCGACCGGTTCCTCGCGCTGCGCCGCACGGCGTTCGCGCGACCGGAGTCGTACTTCCGCCGCTACGCCGACCTCACGGACGAGGAGGCGGTCGAGAAGGCGAAGTCGATCTGGGACGCGATCAACGCCCCGAACCTCGAGCAGAACATCCTGCCGACGCGCGGCCGCGCGACGCTCGTCCTCACCAAGGGGTCGGACCACTCCGTCCAGCGCGTGCGGTTGCGCAAGCTCTGAGCCGCTCGGCGGCGTGACGGGCCGGGCCCGTCACCGGTGTCCCGGCCAGCGGCGGCTCAGGCGCGTGGTGCCGCGCCCGGCGTGCGCGGCGTGCCCGGCCTGCCCGTGCTCCCCGACGGCGACGGTCCCGGCGCGCCGGACGACACGCCCTCGTCGGCGCCGGTCACGTCGTCGCCGGTCGTCTCCGCGCTCGTACCCTGCGGGGCCGGGTCGCCGCCCGTCGGGGCCGAGGGCACGGGGACCACCACCGGGAGCTCACCTCGGTGCCGCGCGCGCATCATGAGCACGCGGTCGATGACGAAGCCGGTCGCGACCCCGAGGACGACGCCGACGACCATAGCGAGGAGCGGCTCGTGGCCCAGCCACTGGGCCGCGACGAGACCGATGAGGACCGAGTACACCGCCCACGTGACGGCGGCGATCCCGGAGAAGGCCATG
>JAQSXO010000409.1 GCA_029256625.1 Cellulosimicrobium sp.
CCGCGTGCCGTTGACGACGTAGAACGCGATCGTGTCCAGGTGCTCCCGGGTGAACGCGAGGCCCGTGCCGCGCGCCGCGTCGGCCCACAGCGCCACGTTGGTGAAGAGCGCCATGCCGTACCCCTCGCTGTACAGCTGCGCCCCGTGCGCCCAGAAGCTCCCGTCGGGCTGCACCGCCTCGTTGGTCGCCCCGGAGCGGTCGACGGCGACGGTCTGGACCATGGTGTCGAAGCCGGACTCGATCTTCTCGTGGTCGCGGGTCGCCAGCGCCTCGAAGAGGTAGTTCGTCGTACGCCATGCACCGTTGGCTCCGACCGGGTCGAGCCTGCCGGTGTTGTGCTCGAGCGCGACGGCCTTCGCCTCGGGGCGCAGCTCGTCGCCGAGGAAGACGGTGAGGCGCCCCATCGCCATGGACTCGCCGATCTCGGTCTCCCACCAGTTCGTGTTGCCCGGGTCGACGGTGTCCCAGTGCACGAGCGCGCGCTCGACCGCGGCGAGGACGGCGGGGTCCTCGAAGCCCACGGCGTCCGGGTCGCGGTAGGCCTGGGCGAGCGCGAGCATCCGGTAGAGCGCGATGTACGCGGACCAGGTCGCGCCGTTCGCGGAGCTCGTTCGGTCGGCGTAGTCGACGTCCGGCCACGAGCCGTCGTCACCCTGTGACGCGACGTAGTCGAGGGCCTCTGACGTGCGTGCCAGGAAGATGCCGTTCGCGATGATGACGTCGTCCCCCTGGCCCAGGTAGTACTCCCGGAGGCGCGACGTGATCGTGTCGACGTCGTCGCCGGGCGGCGCCGCGCCCGCGGGCGTGACGACGAGTCCGACGGCGCTCAGCACGAGTGCCAGGAAGGCGGAGATCAGGGCTCTGACGCTTCTCATGGGGTGCCCCCTTGTGGTGGTCCGTGGCGCGCGCACGGTGCGGTCGGGGCGGCGCAGGCCGACCTCGGTCGTCGTCCGTCGGGAGCAGCGGGACAGCTCGCCCCTCGGCACGGGCGCCGAGGCCGGTGCCGCCTTCTGACGCGTCATCGCGCAGGTGCTCCTTTGCGGCGAGGCGGCCCGTGCCAGCCTCTGACGGACGGTTCGGCCGCCTGGCGAGGCGCCAGACGGGCCGCGTCGTGCCTCGTCTCCTTGCGGCGAGGTCGCCGGGCGCACGCCCACGGTGACGCTTCCGCTGCGCCGACGGTGACGTTGGCGCTAGTAAACCGGTTCTTGACAGCGCAGTCAAGGTCGCGCCTGGCGCCTCTGGACGGATAGCGACGATGGATCACCGCAGATCTCTCCGCCCTGGCGCGAAGCGCGGCGGGCCCCGCGGGCATTCCTCCCGGAGGATCGCGGCGGCACACTAAATCGGTACAGTCTGGATGCGTGCCAAGGCGAAGAGACTCCCCGTCGCCCGCTCGTGACACCGAGTCTCTAGGGTGTGCTCATGACGACCGCGACCGTGACCCCTCGGCCGGGTGCCGACGAGCGACTCGCCCGGCTCATCCGGATCCCCACGGTGTCCGCCGAGCTGGAGCAGCGAGGACTCGCGCCCTTCGACGAGCTGGTCGACCTCCTCCCCGAGCTCTACCCCCTGGTCCACGAGCACCTCGAGCGCGAACGCATCACCGACCTGGGGCTGCTCTACCGGTGGCGCGGGCGCTCCGACGAGCCGCCCGTCGTGCTCATGGCGCACTACGACGTCGTCCCGGTCGACGAGAGCGACGACTGGACCTACCCACCCTTCGACGGGCGCGTCGCCGACGGCTGGGTCCACGGACGCGGCGCGCTCGACGACAAGGGGCCGCTCGTCGTCGTGCTCGAGGCCGTCGAGAACCTGCTCGCGGCAGGCTTCACGCCCGCGCGGGACGTCTACCTGTCGTTCGGCGGCAACGAGGAGTCGCACGGAGCGGCCGCGGCCGCGATCGCGACGACGCTGCGCGAGCGGGGCGTGGTCCCCTGGCTCGTGCTCGACGAGGGCGGCGCGGTCACGGACGCCCCGCTCCCCCTCGTCCCCGGGAGCGCCGCGATGATCGGCGTCGGCGAGAAGGGCGTGCTCACGCTGCGCCTCACCGCGCGCGGCGAGGGCGGGCACGCCTCCGCCCCGCCCACGACGACGGCGGTCCGGCGCGTCGCGCGCGCCGTCGAGCGCCTCGGCCCGCGCACCTTTCCCGCCCGCACGCCCGTCGCGATCTCGCGCATGCTCCGCCTCTTCTCCGACCGCGCGACGGGGCCCGCGCGCACCGCGCTGCGCGCCCTGGCCGCCGCGCCGCCCGTGTCCGCGCAGACCTTCGCCGCGATGGGCGGCGAGGCCGCCGCGATCGTCCGCACGACCGTCGCTCCGACGATGCTCTCCGGCGGCACCGCCGCGAACGTGCTGCCGTCGCAGGCGTCCGCGACCGTCAACCTGCGGATCGCGCTCCGCGAGACCGTGGCGGGCACCGTCGAGCGCGTCCGCCGACGCATCGACGACCCGCAGGTCGAGATCGAGGTCGTCGAGGGCAGCGAGCCCTCCCCCGAGTCCCCCGTCGACGACGAGCGGTTCGCCCTCCTCGCCGCGTGCGTCGGCGTCTCGCACCCCGACGCGCTGCCCGCCCCCTACATCACGATGCAGGCGACCGACGCGCGGCACTTCCACCGGTTCTCCCCCGCCGTGTACCGGTTCGCGCCGCTCGCGATGTCCGCCGAGCTGCGCGCCACCATCCACGGCGTCGACGAGCGCGTCGAGGTCGCCGAGCTCGAGCGGGGCGAGCGGTTCCACCGCGCGCTCCTCGAGCGGCTACCCTGACGCTCCCCCACCTCCGGGGCGCGCGACGACGCGCGCCTCCCCACGCAGAAGGAGCAGCGATGGCTCGCTCGCTCACCGGGCGCCTCGCGGGTTCGACCCTCGCCGGCGTCGTCGGGTTCCTCGCCTTCGTCGAACTGACGAGCGGCGTCCTCCAGGGCTACTACACGCCGATGCTCACGGACATCGCGCGGCACCTCGGCGTGCACGACGCCGACGTGAACTGGCTCGAGGGCTCCCAGCTCATGCTGTCGGCGCTCGTCGTGCCCGCGCTGGCCAAACTCGGCGACATGGTCGGCCACCGTCGCATCCTCCTGTGGTCGACCGCGGTCACCGCGGCCGCGTCGCTCGCCCTGCCGTTCACGGACTCGTTCGCGGTGTTCCTCGTGGCCTGGGCCGTGCAGGGGTTCTACGTCGTGTGGCTGCCCCTGGAGATCGCGCTCGTCTGGTCGCGCGCCCGACGCCTCGCGAACCCCGCCGCCGTCACCGCGCGGGCGGCCGGCGTCCTCGTCGCGGCGCTCGAGACCGGCGCGATCCTCGGCGCGCTCGCCGGCGGGGCGCTCGTCGACGCGCTGCCGCTGCGCGTCGTGCTCCTCGTCCCGGCGCTCCTGGTCGTCGTGTGCTTCGTCGTCGTGCTGCTCGGCGTGAAGGAGTCGCCCGACCCCGCGGGCGGGCGCTTCGACACCGTCGGCCTCGTGCTCGTCTCGCTCGCGCTCCTCGCGCTGACGGGCGGCCTC
>JAQSXO010000410.1 GCA_029256625.1 Cellulosimicrobium sp.
TGGGCGCGACGCCGGGCAGGAACGTCGCGGGGCGGCGCGCCTGCGCGGCGACGAACGCCTGCGGGTCGAACTTGGGGAACGCGACGAGCGTCGCGCCGACCCGCGCGGGCAGCGTGAGGCAGAACGTCAGCCCGAACGCGTGGAAGAAGGGCAGCACGCCGTAGACCGTCTCGGCGCCCTCGGCGAAGCCCGCCCACGCCTGGCCCTGCACGACGTTCGCGACGAGGTTGCGGTGCGTCAGCACCGCGCCCTTGGGGGTGCCCGTGGTGCCACCGGTGTACTGGAGGAGCGCGACGTCGTCGGCGCCCGGGTGGGGGAGCGCCGGCGGGAGCGCCCGCGCGCGCCGGACGAGGTCGTGCCAGTCGGGTACGCCGGCGGGCACGGGGCCGCGCAGCGCGTCGCGCTGGGCCCGCGCGCGGGCGACGGGCAGGCGGAGCGCGAGGCGGCTCCCGCGGGGCAGGTCGCGCGCGATGTCGAGCCCGACGACGGTGCGAAGCCCGTGCGCGTGCGCGCGGGCCTCGAGCACGGCGGGGACGGTCTTGGTCCACACGACGGCGACGCTCGCGCCGGAGTCGGCGAGCTGGTGGGCGAGCTCGTCGGCGGTGTACGTGGGGTTGTGCTCGACGACGACCGCGCCGAGGCGCTGGACGGCGTAGAACGCGACGACGTGCGACGTGCCGTTGGGCAGCACGAGCGCGACGCGGTCGCCGCGGCGCACGCCGAGGTCGTGCAGGGCGCTCGCGGCGCGCTCGACCTGCGCGACGAGCCGGGCGTAGGTGGTGGTCGCGCCGAAGAAGTCGACCGCGACGCGGTCCGGCCAGCGCTCGGCCGCGCGGTAGAGAGCGGCCGTGACCGGCTCGTCGGGGACCTCGACGTCCGTCGGGACGCCGGGGGCGTAACGGTCGGTCCACGGCCTCGTCGCCAGAGTGTTCACTACGCCACCGTAACCTACGGTTGCGTAGGTTCTGTGCGGCTGCGGTGCCGAGGCGGGTACGGCGCCCCGTCGGAGGTCGCCTCCACCCATGGGCGCGACGCGTTCCCGCTCGCGGAGGCGCCGTCCGCCGAGTCGTCAGCCCGCCAGGACGCGGTCGAGCGCCGTCCGCCCGGCGGGTCCCCAGTGAGCCTTGCCGCCGGGGAGGCCGCGCTCCCCGTTCTGCCCCATGAGGAGGAGGAAGAGGGCCTTGAGCGCCGCGAGCCCGCGTGCGCGCCGGACCGTCGCCTCGTCGGCACGCGCGTAGGTGTCGAAGAACCGCGTGGCGGTGCCGGCGGGCAGCAGCACCCAGGCGGCGGCGAGGTCCCACGCCGGGTCTCCCGCGAACAGGTCGCCGAAGTCGACGACGCCCGCGAGCGTCCCCTCCGCGACGACGACGTTCGCGGGGTGCAGGTCCCCGTGCACCCACACGGGCGGGCCCTCCCACGCGGCGGCCGAGACGGCGTCCGCCCAGACCGCCCGGACGGCGTCGGCGTCCCCGGGCGCGACCGCACGGAGGAAGCCCTCGAAGCCGTCCGTGCCGTCGCGGGGGTGGGCGCCCCGGTCCGTGGACGTCGGCGCGTCGGCGGGCGCCGGGGCGTGCAGCGCCCGGAGGAAGCCTGCCAGCGCGTCGGCGGCGTGCGGGCCACGGGTGATCGTGCCGTGGTCCAGCGGCTCACCGGGCACCCACGTCATGACCGTCCAGTGCCGCGGGAGGCGCGCGGACGGCTCGCCGTGCCGCACCGGCGTGGGCACGGGGAGCGGCAGGCGTGGCGCCAGCACGGGCAGCCACCGGCGCTCCTTGAGCTGGAGCTCCGGCGTCGGGTCCATGCGCTGCACCCGGACGGCCAGGTCGTCGCCGAGGCGCCACATCTGGTTGCCCCAGCCCCCCGCGACCTCGCGGAGCGGCAGGCCCGCGAGGTCGGGGTGCTGCTCGGCCAGCGCCCCGCGGACGAGGTCGGCGGTGATCTCGGTGCCGGTCCCTGTGCCGGTCCCTGTGCCGGTTCCTGTGCCGGTGGCGCTCATGCGCGCCCACTGTACCTACGCGGCGACGTCGCCCTTCAGGGAGTCCCGGGCGGCGACCGAGTGCCGGTAGCCGTAGAACGCGTAGATCAGCAGGCCCACGACGACCCACCCGAGGAACCGGAGCCACGTCAGCGTCGTGAGGTTGGCCATGAGCCACAGGCACGCGACACCGGAGACGATCGGCAGCACGGGCGACCACGGCACCTTGAACGAGCGCTGCAGGTCGGGCCGGGAGCGACGCAGGATGGGGATGCCGAAGCTCACGAGGACGAACGCGGAGAGCGTCCCGATGTTGATCATCTCCTCGAGCAGCTCCACCTGGGACAGCCCGGCGATGAGCGCCACGACGATGCCGACCCCCACCTGGAGGCGGACCGGCGTGTGGTACCGGTGCGAGGTCCGGGAGATGCCGCGGGGGAGGAGCCCGTCGCGGCTCATCGCGAACACGATGCGGGTCAGGCCGAGGAGCAGCACCATGATGACCGTCGTCAGCCCGATGAGGATGCCCACGGAGATCACGCGCCCGGCCCAGTCGGCGCCCACCAGGATGAACGCCGTCGTGAGCGACGGCGCGTCCGACTCGGCGAGCTCGGTGTACGACACCATGCCGGTCACGACGAGCGTCACGAGGATGTACAGCACGGTCACGATCGCGAGGCCGCCGAGGATGCCCCGAGGGAGCGTGCGCTGCGGGTCCTTGGCCTCCTCGGCCGTCGTCGCGACGACGTCGAACCCGATGAACGCGAAGAACACGAGCGCGGCGCCCGCGAGCAGGCCCATGACGCCGTACGTCGTGGGCTCGAGCCCCGTGAGGAAGCCGACGAGCGGCTGCTCGAGCGCGGACTGCTCCGGCGCCGGCTGGGAGGGCGGTACGAACGGCGAGTAGTTCGACGCGTCGACGAAGAAGAACCCGACGACGATGACGAACAGCGTGATGCCCACCTTGATGACGGTGAACACGCTGTTGACGCGCGTGCTGAGCTTGGTGCCGATCGCGAGCAGCGTGGTGAACACCGCGACGATGAACACCGGGCCCCACTCGAGGTCGACGGGGCCGATCGAGATCGTCAGCGGCAGGTCGATGCCGAACAGCCCGAACGCGTCGCCGAGGTAGACGCCCCAGAACTTCGCGATGACGGCCGACGCGAGGAGCATCTCGAGGATGAGGTCCCACCCGATGATCCAGGCGACGAGCTCGCCCATCGTCGCGTAGGAGAAGGTGTACGCCGACCCGGCGACGGGGATCGCGGACGCGAACTCGGCGTAGCACATGACGGCCAGGGCGCACACGATCGACGCGATGATGAACGAGACGATGACGCTGGGCCCCGCGTAGTTCGCGGCGGCCGTCGCGCCGACGGAGAAGATGCCCGCGCCGACCGCGACCGCGACGCCCAGGACCGCGAGGTCCCAGGACGTCAGGCTGCGCTTGAGCGAGCGTTCCGGGTCGTCGATCGCCGCGAGCGAGTCCTCGACGGACTTGCGACGGAAC
>JAQSXO010000411.1 GCA_029256625.1 Cellulosimicrobium sp.
TGTTGGCGCCGGCGTCGATGATCGTCGGGACGAGCTCGGCGGGCTTGACGTAGGACATGGGCGGGCTCCGGTCTCTGAGGCGACGTCGCGGCAGGGGAGCGCCCGACGGCGCGTCCCACGCTAGGAACCCGCGGTTTCGACGGCGTTCCCGCCGGGGAGCGACCTCGTTACCGGGGTCGCTCAGCGCGCGGTGCCGCCCTGTGAGAACTCGGCGCCCGGGGCGGGCTCGACCATGACGGACCGGACCGTCGCGAGACGCCGGACCGCGCGCTCGAGGGCCCGCGTGCGCCGCGGCGTCGCGCGGAAGGTCACGACGATCCGCCCCGCCCGGCCGTCGTCGTCCACCGGCTCCGTCGCGAGCGAGTCGAAGCTGACCCCGCGCGTCGAGAACACGCCCGTGAGCGCCGTGAGCGTGCCCGGCTGGTCGAGGCCGTGCACGGTCGCGACCCACGCGGCCTCCGCACCGGCCCGGCCCGACGGCATCGGGTCGCCCGTCGCGGCGGGCGCGGCCGACGCGTCGCTGCCTTCGCGCACCGTGCTCGCCGTGACCATGCGCCCGACGCCGTCGGCCGCGTGCGCGAGGCGGCGCGCCTCGTCGTCGGGCAGGTCGTCGAGAAGCACGCGCGTCCACCCGCCCGGGCCGAGGACCACGGGGACGCCGAGCACGCCGCGGTGCGGGGCGCCGTCGGGCCCCGTGAGCCTCCCGTCGAGCTCGCCGTCGAGGGCCACCTGCCCGGCGACGACGATCTCGCGCCCGTCGAGGATCACCTCGAGCAGGTCCACCGTCGCGCTGGCCGTCCCGGCGGGCGTCTTGGCGCCCGACTGGTGCGTCATCCAGGGCCGCGTGACGAGGCGCAGGTCCGCCGGCCACGTGTCGATGAGGTCGAACGCCGCGCCCATGTCGTCGGCGGCGACGCGCGCGAGCTCGTCCTTCGCGGCCGCGATCTCGGTGGGCAGCGCATCGAGCGTGCGACCCCGCCGCAGCGCCGCGACGGCCCGCGCGCGCTCGTCGGCGTCGAGCCCGCTCACCCGGACCGTCGACCAGAGCGGCACGGCGTCCTCGCCGTGCTGGCCCCCGACGAACCCGCCGACGCGGTGCCGTCGCACGCCCAGCTCGACCGCGATCTCGCGCCGGAAGCGCAACGTGTCGAGCCACGCGCCCATCCCGAGCACGCGGTGCCGCCCGAGCCGCTCCGCCATGACGGCGACCCCGAGCTCCACGGGGTTGGTCACCACGACGACCACCTCGTGCCCCGAGCCGTGCCGCGCGATCGCGTCGGCGTACTCCGCGAGCACGGCGCCGTTCGTGGCGGCGAGGACGCGGCGGTCGGGGTCCGCGCCCGTGCGGGCCGGGGGCGTCAGGCCCGCGGCGACGACGATCACGTCGGCCGTGACGTCCTCGGGGGAGTGCGCGACGTCGAGCAGGGGGGCGTGCTCGTCGTACGCGTCGACGAGGTCGGCGCGCAGCCCGTGCACGGCCCGGCCGGACGCCCCGCCCGCGCGACCCACGAGCTGGAGCCGCGCCGTCGGCGGGAGCACCCGTCGCTCGACGATCTGCGTGCACACCTGCCGGCCGACGTCTCCCGTCGCCCCCACCACCGCTACGTCCACCCCGGCAGGCTACGTCGCCGACCGATGAGTCCGGGCGCCCCGGCGCGTCATGACCGGTGAGGACGCACCGGGACGAGAGGAGCAGGACGATGACGACCGCCGACCCGACGGTGAAGAACCTCGACGGCTACGGCACGCCGCCCATCGAGTGGGCGCGCGTGCACGACACACTGTTCGGCCGGCTCCCGCAGGAGCCCGGTGCCGGCGGCCCGAACCGGCACACCACGTGGCTCGCGACGACCGACCCCGACGGGAAGCCGCACGTCGTGCCGTTCGGCGCGCTCGTGCTCGAGGAGGAGATCTTCCTGTGCTCCGGCGAGGGCACGCGCAAGAACCGCAACCTGCACCGCGACCCCCGGTGCACGCTCACGGTCGCGACGGAGCCGTTCGACCTCACCGTCGAGGGGCGGGCCGAGCGCGTCACGGATCCCGACACCCTGGAACGCGCGGCCGCGGGCTTCCGCGCCGACGGGTGGCCCGCGACCGTCGACGGCGACGCCCTCACCGCGGAGTTCAGCGCACCGTCCGCCGGCCCGCCGCCGTGGGCCGTCTACCGCCTGGTCCCGGAGCGCGTGTTCGCGTTCGGCACGGCCGAGCCCTACGGCGCCACCCGCTTCGACCTCGCGCCGAGGTAGAGGCCAGATCGCGCGAGGTAGAGCCCTGGTTGCGCGAGGTAGAGCCCTGGTCGTGACCACGGCTCTCCCTCGACGCGTCAGGCGAAGGCGATGTCCGCCGCGGCGGCGACCATCTCGTCGAGCACCGCGGAGACGACGGGCCGGGGTTCGTGGCGGGTCGCGCGGTGGCGCGCGACGAGCCGCCGCGATCCGAGGCCGGGCAGGCCGACGACCGTGACGCCGTCGGGCACCTCGTCCGACGCGCCGCCCTCCACGGCGAGCGCCGGGAGCATCGCGACGCCGAGCCCGGCCGCGACGAGCGACAGCGCGACGTCGAAGTCGTAGTAGTTGTGCCGCGTGCGCAGCGTCCCGCCGAGCCCGCGGGACAGGCGGCGCAGGGCGCGCGCTGCGGCGGTGCCCGGCTCGGGACCGAGCCAGACGGCGTCGCGCACGTCGTCCAGGCGGGTCGGGGTGGGCATGCCGGCGGGGACCACGAGCCGCCACGGCTCGTCGAGCAGGACGATCTCGCGCGTCCCGCGCGGCGCGGGGGAGTCGGCCTCGTAGTCGCGCTCGAGGAGCACGACGTCGAGCTCGCCCGCCCGCAGGAGGCGCAACGCCTCGGTGGGCTCGCGTTCCTGCACGTCGAGGTCGATGCCCGGCGCCGTCTCGGCCAGCCGCCCGGCGACGGGCGCGACCACGGCGCGGATCGCCGTCTGGAACGAGCCGACCGCGACGCGGCCGATGACCTCGTCGCCCAGCGCCGCGAGCGCCTTGCGCGCCTCGACGAGCTCGGTCTCGATGCGTTCGGCCGTCTCGGCGAGCACGCGGCCGGCCGGTGTGAGGGTCACGCCGCGCGGGCCGCGGTCGAGCACGACGACGCCCTCCTCCGCCTCGAGCCGCTGGATCTGCTGGGAGACCGCGGACGGGGTGACGTGCAGAAGATCCGCTGCCGCGAGAATGCCCCCGCCGCGGTGCACGGCAAGGAGGAAACCAAGCCTGCGTGGGTCCGTCGCCATGTAGAGATGCTAAACCGCCGGTGCAGGATCCTTCGATTGTGCTGAAGCCCGGGAGGCCTCACACTTGTCGTGGCGCCGGTCGGTTACCTCCTCCTCCTTACGGGTCGGCGCCCGAGCTTCTGCACCACCCGCGCCACCAGCCACCGGCCCGGAGCGCACAGCCACCGCAGCGTCGCGGTACCCCCCTCCACCCCTCTTCGTCACCGGAGTACCGCTGTGCCCGTCACCCTCGACGCGTTCGTC
>JAQSXO010000022.1 GCA_029256625.1 Cellulosimicrobium sp.
CCGCACACGTGGGCCGTGGTGCGGGAGTTCTCCGACGCCGACCTCGCCGACCTCGACGAGGTCCGGGAGGTGCTGGAGCCGCTCGCGTTCCGCCTCGCGGCCGAGCGGCACGGCCCGGACGGGCTGGACCGGCTGCGCGGCGCGCTCGCGAGCGAGCAGGAGGGCGCCCGTACCGCCGACAGCGTCGGGTCGCGCCGGTCCGCGGCCGACTTCCACGAGATCGTGACCGAGCTCGCGGACAACCGGCTCCTGCAGGACATGATGCAGGGCATCCGCAGCCGCGTGCGCTGGGCGCTGTCGCAGCACGACGACCTCGCGCACGTGACCGAGGAGCACGCGGAGCTCTTCGAGGCGGTCCGGTCGCGGGACGGCGAGCGAGCCGCCGCCCTCGCGGTGGCGCACGTCGACAGCAGCCGGCGCGAGCGCGCCGCGCACGTCGCGGCCCGGCGCACGGGGGACTGACCCGGCCCGTCGTCGGGACCGGGCGGCTCGCTCGGGGCGGCCTCAGACGGGTCCGGCGGTCCCGTCGTGCGACGTGGCCGGCCGGGCCGGGATCTCGGTCGCCTTCTGCCACGACCCGACCAGCCGCCCGTCGCTCGTCTCGAGCAGGAACGGCGCGAGCGGGAGGTTGCCGGCGCGGCGACGCGCGCGGAGCACGTCGATCGCGTCCTCGTCGCTGTCCGCGCCGAACGGCTCCCCGCGGCGTGCGCCGGTGGCGGTGACCACCCGGTAGCTGGTCATGCTGTCGTCGTCGTGGTGGACGTCGTCGGCGAGCGCGGCGACCTCCTTGGCGACCTCGAGGTTCGGCAGCGCGACCCAGGTGCGCCCCGGCCCGTCGAGCGTCCAGCTGTCGGCGTCGTCGCGCCGGATCACGTACTCGCGCGACGCGCTGCGGGCGCGCCAGGTCGCGTCGTCTTCGGCAGTCCAGGTGAGTGTGTTCATGAGCGCTGGTGCGGGTCGGACGGCGTCCGGTCACTCGTCGGTCGAGCGGTTGTCCCCCCTGCCGTCGTCCGGTGACCCACCCGCAGCGTACGCTGCCCGCCCCGCGGGCGTGTCCACCCTGAGGAGGAGATCACCCGTCGGCGCAGCCCGTCGACCAGGAGCGAGAGGAAGTAGGGCCACCGCGACGGGTCGCCGGTGGCGCACGCGCCCTGGTAGGCGGCGGTCATGAGCCCGACGACGTCCCGACCCGTGAGGTCCGCCCGGACCGCCCCGGCGTCCTGGGCGCGGCGGGCGAGCAGGTCGGCGATCTGCTCGAGCCTCCGGCGCCGGTCGGTCAGCCCGGGGACCTGTTGCTCCGCGGTGGCCGCCATCTGGCAGAACGCGAGGTCGCGTGCCTGGAGCTCGACCCCGGCGGCGACGAACGCGCGCAGCGCGGACAGCGCGTCGGGCTCGGCGAGGAGCGCCTCCGCGCGCACGGCGAGGTCGTCGATCAGGCCCGCGACGACCGTGACGACGAGCTCGTCCTTGGACGCGAAGTGCCGGAACACCGTGCCCTTGGCCACGCCCGCGCGGTCGGCGATCGCGGCGACGGGGACGTCGAGCCCCGACTCGGCCAGCACGCTCCCCGCGGCGCGCACGAGCGACTCGCGGTTCCGTACGGCGTCTGCGCGCACGTCGACCACCTCCTCACCGGCGACGGTAGCACGGAAGGTGACCGCCGAGTCATCTTCGGTGCTATGGTCGAACATGACCACATGGTCATTTTCACTGCTGCTACCGCACGAGGAGACCGACATGGACATCACAGGACGCAGGGCGCTCGTGGTCGGGGCGTCGTCCGGCATCGGGGCCGCCGTCGCACGGACCCTCGCCGACGCCGGGGCCCGGGTCGTCGCGGCGGGCCGCCGCCTCGACCGGCTGGAGGAGGTCGCCGCGGGCGCGGCCGGCTCCCGGGGGAGCGTCGAGGCGCTCGTGCTCGACGTCGCGGACGAGACCTCCGCGCGTGCCGGCGTCGCCGAGGCCGCCCGCCGGCTCGGTGGGCTCGACGTCGTCGTCAACAACGCGGGCGTCATGCTGAGCAGCCCGGTGCAGGGCGCCGACCCGGCCGAGTGGGAGCGCATGACGCGCACCAACCTGCTCGGCACCCTCCACGTGTCGCACGCGGCGCTGCCCCACCTGCTCGCGAGCCGCGGCACGCTCGTGCAGACGTCCTCCACGTCGGGCCGGACGGCGTCCGCGGGGTCCGGGGTCTACGCCGCGACGAAGCACGGCGTCAACGCGTTCTCTGAGGCGCTGCGCCAGGAGGTGGCCGCCCAGGGCGTCCGCGTCGTCGTGGTGGAGCCCGGCATGGTCGACACCGAGCTCGCGAGCCACCTGACGGATCCCACCATGCGCGCCCTGGCCGCGCAGATCGCCGGGGAGATCCGCGTCCTGGACCCCCAGGACGTCGCCGACGCCGTGCTCTTCGCCGTGAGCCGCCCGCCGCACGTCTCCGTGAACGAGATCCTGCTGCGACCCACGGCCCAGGTGCGCTGACGCTCGACTGGTCGCGCGGACCGGGCGGGTCCCCCCGGGCGGACCGGCGCTCCGTTACCCTGCACGAGCCGCCCGCGACGAGAGGACCCGCCCGATGTCCCACCCCACCGACCCGTACGAGCCGGTCGACGACCACACCGTCATGCGGCCGCCGCGACGGTACGGGGAGGACGGCGGGCCGAGCCCGGGGGGGCCGGGTGCCCCGGCGCCGGGCTACGGGAGCCCGCACGCGCAGGCGCCGTACGACACCGACCCGTACGGCACGGGAGGTCGCCGGGGCCCCGGCCGGCCCGGCGACCCGCACGCGACGCTCCCGCCCGCGGACACCGGGGCGACCTGGCCGCCCGCAGGGACCGCGCCCGGGTACGCGCCGCCGCCCCCGCCCCCCGGCGCCCCCGCGGGCCCCCACGCGCACGGCGTGCCGTACGGCACCCCGGCGACCCCGTACCCGAGCCCGTCGGGCCCCGCCTACGGCGCGCCGGACGACGCGACGGTCGTGCCGGGGCCGCCCGCTCCGCCGTCGGACCCCTACGGCTTCTCCCCGTACGCGACGCCGCCCGGCCGCGGGTCGCGGAAGTGGCTCGTGCCCGTCCTCGCGGGCGTGGGCGCCTTCGTCGTCGTCGCGGGCGGCCTCGGCGTGTGGCTCGCGGTGCGCGACGACGCCCCGCCCGCCCCGGAGCCGACGACCGCCGAGCAGGCGCCCGCGACGGACGCACCGGTGGAGCCGGAGGCGACCGAGGAGCCCGAGCCGACCGAGGAGCCCGTCGACACCGACGTCACGGACGACGAGCCGTGGCTCGAGCAGCAGTACCGCGCGGGCGCGGAGATGGACCCGGAGTCGGGCCCGGCGCTCGCGCCGATGTCGTGGGACTACTTCTCCGACAACGACTACCTCGTCAACGAGGACCGCATCGCGCTCGTGGCCCGCCGCGACTTCGCGTGCGACGACCTGCCCGCGATCCCCGCGATCGAGGCGCTCGCGGGCTCGTGCCAGGCCGGGTTCGAGGCCCGCGTCGTCTCGGACGACGGCCCGACCCTCGCGCTCGACCTGGTCCTGGTGGACGTCGGGTCGGAGGAGGAGGCCGAGCGCGTGGCCGCCGCCTTCAACGACGCACCGGAGGGCGACCCGATCGCCGACACCACGGGACCTGCGCACCCGACCCTCGCCGCCGCGGTGCCGCAGCCGGGTTTCCAGGGCACGTACGCGCTGCTCGACGACGGGGACTCGCCGGGGGTCATGCTCAACACCGGGACCGTCGTCATGCTGTACCGGCTGGGCATCGACGACGGGCTGGAGCGCGACCAGATCCTGCCCGTCGCGCAGGCCGTCGGGTTCGTCATCACGGACCACGAGCTGGCCAAGTCGTTCGGCGAGAAGAAGTGGCTGGACACGAAGGCGGGCTGAGCGCGGGTCGGTAGGGCTGGTTACCCTGGAGGCGGTGATGGATCCCGCCGGGGCATAGCCGCCCGAACCGCCGCCAGGGCTGATGGTTCCTGTCTCGTCGCACGTCGGCGGGCAGGGTGCTGCCCGCGGGAAGAGGTCCGCATGAGAGCCAGACCCGTGCCCCAGCCCGCGCTCGACCGCATGGTCCCGTTCGCCGGGCACGCCGTCGTCGTCGGTGTGGTCCCCGGCGGGGACCCGCTCGTGGTTCGGACCGCCGCCGCCTGGGCGGGTGCCGCCGGGTCCCGCGTGGTCGCCGCGTTCGCCGACACCTCCCGCCACGTCGTCGAGGAGCACCCCGACGGCTCGGTGACGCACGCGCCGCTCGACCCGGACTCCGCCGACGACTCCTGGCAGGACGTCGAGGCGCGGCTCCGGGCCGAGGTCGAGGAGGGGCTGCGGGGCGCGGGCGTGGCGTGGGACCTGCGCTACCTCGCGGGCCGCCCCGACCGCGCGCTGACGCACCTCGCGCGGGCGGTCGACGCCGCGGTGATCGTCGTCGGGACGCGCGCGCCCGGGTCCACGGCGCACCTGCGCGAGCTCGTCGAGGGGTCGGTCGCCGCGCACCTCGCGCACCACCAGCACCGGCCGGTGCTCACGGTCCCGCTCGCGGTCGTGGACTGGAAGGAGCTCCGCACGCCGTGGGAGAGGTGACACGACGGACCCCGCTCCTCGCGCTCGCGGGGCTCGTCGCGCTGGGGGGAGCGGTCGGCACGACGGCGCGCGCGCTCCTCGAGCAGGCGTTCGCCCCCGTGCCCGGGTCGTGGCCGTGGACGACGTTCTGGATCAACCTCGCCGGGTCGTTCGTGCTCGGCGCGCTGCTCGAGACGCTGCTCCGCTCGGGTCCCGACGCCGGGTGGCGGCGGGGCGTGCGGCTCGGCTGCGGGACGGGCGTGCTCGGCGGGTTCACGACCTACTCGACCTTCGCCGTCGAGGTCGAGCGGCTGGCGAGCGGGGGCCACGCCGCCCTGGGCGCGGCGTACGCGCTGGGGAGCGTCGTGCTCGGCGTCGCGGCGGCGGTGGCCGGGATCGCGCTCGCCGCCGCGGCCCGACGGCGCCTGGTCGCCCGGGGCGGTGGGGCGCGGTGACGGGCGTCGCCGAGCTGGCGCTCGTCGCCCTCGCCGGTGGGATCGGCGCGGCGTCGCGGTTCCTGCTGGACACGCTCGTGGCCCGGCACAACCGGTGGTCGACGCCGCTCGGCACGGTCGTCGTGAACGTCACCGCGTGCTTCCTCCTGGGGCTGCTCACGGGCTGGGGCGTGACGCACCCGGGGCGCGGCGACGTCGCGGCGGTGCTCGGCGTCGGCTTCCTGGGCGGCTACTCGACGTTCTCGACGGCGTCGGTCGAGGGCGCGCGCCTGCTGCTCGCCGGCCGCGGCGACGTCGCGCTGGTGCACGCGCTCGGGATGCTCGTCGTGTGCCTGGCGGCCGCGGTGGCGGGTATCGCGGCCGGGTGCGCGTGACCTGGTGCGCCGTCGACGCGAAGCAACCGAAGGGTTGCGTCGATCCCGGCCATGTGCAACCCTGAAGTTGCACACAGTAGTCCGTCCCCGTGGAGAGGAAGCACCATGACCACCACCAACGAGCCGGCCGTCGTGGACCGCGAGTCGTACACCGTGACCCGGACCGTGACCATCGACGCCCCGGCGGCACGCGTCTGGGCGGCGCTCACCCAGGAGGACCTCGTCAGCGGCTGGTTCGGCCAGCGGACCGAGCTCCCGGACCTGCGCGTCGGCGGCGAGGGGGTGTTCAGCTGGCCGGACGAGCCCGACGTCCAGGTGCGCATCGAGGAGTACGACCCCACCACGACGTTCGCCTTCCGGTGGGGGACCCCCGTCGGACAGGTCATGGACGAGACCAGCTCGACCGTCGCGCGCTTCACGCTCGAGCCCCAGGGGCCCACGACCGTCCTGCGCGTCGTCGAGACCGGGTTCGACCTCGTCGCGGACCCCGACGGACTGCTCGAGAGCCACCGGCAGGGCTGGACGAGCGAGCTCGACGAGCTCGTCGAGCTGCTCGAGGGGGCGCTCGCGGCCGAGGGCGGCCGCGCGTGACCGCACCCGCGACGAAGTTCGCTCCCGTGTTCTCGGCGCTCGCGGACGACACCCGGTGGCGGATCCTCCAGGAGCTCGGCAGCGCGGACCTCTCGGCGTCCGCGCTCGCCGAGCGCCTGCCGGTGAGCCGCCAGGCCATCGCGAAGCACCTGGGGGTGCTCGCGGAGGTCGGGCTCGTCGAGTCCGTGCGGGTGGGCCGCGAGGTGCGCTACCGCGCGGTGGGCGCCCGCCTGGGCGAGACGGCGCGTGCCCTGGAGGCCATCGGCGCGGCGTGGGACCGCCGGCTCGCGGCGATCAAGCGCATCGCCGAGTCGTAGCGGTCGTCGGTCAGGAGCCGGGGGCGGGGACGGGCTGCGCCTCGAGCGCCGTCGCGACGGCGTACAGGTTGTGCGCCATGAGGCGGCCCGTCTCCCGCGCCCACTCGTGGCCGTGTCCGGTCTGCACGTAGTCGGGGCCCGGCCCGGGTCCCTGGTTCCAGTAGGTCCAGGCCTGGCCGGGGATCGTGTACCCGATGTCGGCGAGCGCGCCGCTGATCTCCGAGATGACGTGGTGCGCGCCGTCCTCGTTACCGGTCACCACCACGCCCGCCACCCGGTTGTAGGCGACCGGGACGCCGTCGGGGCCGTCCTCGGAGATCATCGCGTCCATGCGCTCGAGCATGCGCTGCGCGACCGACGACGGGCGTCCGAGCCACGTCGGAGTGAGCACCACGAGGATCTGCGCGTCGAGCAGCCGCTCGTGCACGCTCGGCCACCCGTCGCCCTCCCCGACGTCGGTGACGACGCCCGGCGGGACGTCGAGGTCGACGAGCCGGACGTGCTCGACCTCGACGCCGCGGTCCTGGAGCGCCTCGGCGACCACGCGCCCGAGCGCCTCGGTGTTGGACGGTTCCGGGGACTTCTTGAGCGTGCAGCTCACGAACAGCGCCTTCATGGGTCCTCCCGTGTCGCCGGACGGGGCGGCGGGGTTCTCCTGCCTCCGCCCGGGCGGCCGACGGCGGGTGGCTTCACCGTCCCGCCCAGCGTCACGGGGCCGCGCCCCGCTCGCAACGCATCGAGCGGGGGCGCAGGTCAGGGCAGGGCCGCGTCTTCTCGCCGGTACCCCGCGGCGAGGCGCACCTCGCCCGGCGCGACGGCGGCGACGTCGTCCCACGGCACGAGGAACGTCCCGCGGTGGCGGCGGCGGACGAGCTGCGGGACCGGCCACGGCGCGGTGACGTCCGTGCGCTCGTACCCCAGGAACGACGTGCCCGTGCGCGGGCTCACCAGGACGCCGACGACGCGCGCCCGCCCCACCCGGTCGCGGCGGCGGACGCCCTGGCTCAGCGCACGGTCGTCGGGGTGGGCGTCGTCCGGGTCCGCCTCGCCCGCCGCCCCGCCGGGGTGGTGACGCCCGTCGCGGTCGGAGGGGCCGCCGTCGGGCAGCGTGTCGAGCGCGAGCCGGACGTCCACGAGGAAGCCGAGGTTCTCGCCGCCGGGCCCGAGGACGCGCGCGTCGAGCAGGTCGCCGAGGATCACGACTCCTCCTCGGGGTCGTGCCGGCCGCCGGGTATCCGTCCGACCACGTGCTCGCGCAGCCAGTCCTCGGTCCAGTGCACGTCGAGCGAGTCCGCCTGGACGGTGAGCTCGATCGCCGTCCCCACGTGCCCGACGTCGGACCACGGGACCGGCTCCCAGCGCGACGCGGGCGGGCGGCCACCGAGGAGGCGCGTCAGGAGCACCGGCCCGGTGAGGATCGCGCCGACCTCGGCGGGCTCCCCGGGCACCGCGTCGCGGCGACCGTCCTCCGGCGCGTCCGCGGCGACGAGCTCGAGGTCGTCGACCGTCGTCACCGGCTCGCCGTCGACGTCGAGCACCTGGCGGCTCAGCAGGTGCAGGCGCACGTCCACGACCCGCACCCCGGTCGGCGGGGAGTCGTCCCGGCTCATGACCCCGCTCCCGTCGCGATCATCAGGGGGATCGCCGCGACGGCCGCGGCGACCACGATCACCAGGTACACCATGCCCAGCGCGTTGGTCGCACGCCCGTTGACGTGCTCGCCCATGTACTCCGGGTCGTTCGCGACGAGGAGGATCGGCACGTACGTGAGCGGCAGCGCGACGGCCGAGAACACGACCGACATCTCGGTCACGGCGACGGGGTCGACGCTCGTCATGAGGATCGCCACGGCGAGCAGCAGCGCGACGACCATCGTCACGTGGAAGCGCGCGGCGCGCGCCGGGCGGCGGAACTTGCCCCACGACCAGCCGAGGTACTGCGCGAGCGTGTACCCGCTCGACAGCGCGGTCTCGAGCGCGGCGCCGAACGTCGCCGCGACGATCCCGACGATCACGAGCGCGAGCAGGAGCGTCCCGCCGGCCTCCGCCACCGGCAGCACGATCTGCGACAGGGACGACACCTCGATGCCGGCCGGCAGGAGCACCACGGCCGCGCACGCGGCGATCGCGACCGACAGCAGACCGCCGAGCGGGAACCCCACGAGCACGTTGACCCGGTTCTGCGCGAGGTCCTTCGCCGTCCACCCCTCCTCGACGGCGCCGGAGGAGAAGAAGAACACCTCGTACGGCGTCATCGCCGCGCCGAACAGCGCGACGGCGTAGTACCAGTACGTCGCGACGTGCTCCGTCGCCGGGGGAGACGGCGGCACCGCCTGGCGCAGCAGCTCGCCCCAGTCCGGGCCCAGCAGGAAGAGCGCGACCCCGAACCCCACGAGCAGCAGCCCGAGCAGGCCCGCGACGTTCTCCATGACCTGGAACTTCACGCGCCACAGCACGAGCCAGACGGCGAAGGCCGCGACCGGTATCCACAGGCGCGGCTCGACGCTGCTCGCGAGGTGCAGCGCGAGCGCGATGCCCCCGACCTCCGCGGTGAGGGTGAGCAGGTTGATGGCGAACGACGCCGCGAGGTTCGCGCCCGCGGCGCGCGGGCCGAGGCGCTCGCGGATGATCTCGAACGTCGCGCGCCCGCTCACCGCCGCGACGCGGCCGGACATCGACGCGAACAGGCAGATGCCGACGACGCCGACGACCACGACCCACACGAGCGACAGCCCGAACCGCGACCCGACGACGGCGTTGGTCACCAGGTCGCCGATGTCGACGAACCCGCCGATCGCCGTGAGGATGCCGAGCGCGACGCCGAGGAGCCGCTTCACGCGCCACCCGCCAGGGCCAGCGCGGTGTCCAGGTCGTCGGCCGCGCGCGCCAGGTCGGCCTGGAGCTCGGACGCGGTGAGCGGGACGGCGCCCGCCTCGGACAGGTCGCCGCCCGCCTCGCGCGCGACCCAGGCGCGCGCCGCGACGACCTCGCGCGTCGCGTCCGCGACGGCCACGAGCCCGGCGTCGCGCTGCGCGGACGAGACGTCGTCGGGCGGGACGAGCGTCGTCAGCGCCGAGGTGGACTCCTCGAGCACGCGCACCTGGTCGAGCACGGCGGCGTCCGCGACGGGCGTGGTGACGCGGTCGGCGTCGAGCAGCCGCACGGTGAGCCGCGTGGTCTCGACCGCCGACCCGGCCTGCGCGAGCGCGTCGGCCACGGCGGCCGTCGCCTGCCCGGGTTCCTGCCGGCTCACGGTGCAGCCCGCCGTCGTCGCGAGCGCGACCGCGAGCACGAGCACGTGCCCCAGCACGGCCCCGGAGCGGGTGATGCGCGCGCGACGTCCCACGTCAGCGATGGTCCCGCTCCGGGCCGGCGTCCGCACGCGGGCGACGTCGTCGGGGTGGTGGCGGGCCGCGACCGCGTGGGTGCGGCCGCCGAAATGCCCGTGCTCTCCGCCCGGGCGACTGTGATGCTGGCCGCGTGGACACCCCCGTACCGCTCGACCTCGAGACCTGGCCGCGCCGCGAGCACTTCGAGCACTTCCTCGACGCGTCGCCGTGCACGTACGCGATGACCGTCGAGCTGGACGTGACGGCGCTCGCGGCCGCGCTGGCCGGGTCGTCCCGCAAGACGTACGTCGCGCAGGTCTGGGCGCTCGCGACGGTCGTGAACCGGCACGAGGAGTTCCGCATGGTGCTCGACGACGCCGGCGCCCCGGCGGTCTGGCCGGTGGTGCACCCGTCGTTCACCGTGCTCAACCCGGAGCGCGAGACGTTCTCGGCCGTGTGGACGCCGTACGACGCGGACTTCGACGCGTTCCACGCCGCTGCGTCGGCGTTGCTCGCCGAGCACCGGTCCGCGACGGCGTTCTTCCCGCAGGGCGCGCCGCCGCCCAACGGCTTCGACGTGTCGAGCCTGCCCTGGGCGTCGTTCACGGGCTTCACGCTCGCGATCCGCGACGGCTGGCGGCACCTCGCGCCGATCTTCACGCACGGGCGGTACGTCGAGCGGGACGGGCGGACGTTCCTCCCGCTCGCGGTCCAGGTGCACCACGCCGCGGCG
Source organism: Cellulosimicrobium sp. (assembly GCA_029256625.1). Taxonomy (GTDB): domain Bacteria; phylum Actinomycetota; class Actinomycetes; order Actinomycetales; family Cellulomonadaceae; genus Cellulosimicrobium. The sequence goes on from JAQSXO010000022.1 coordinate 10,351, forward strand.
GACGGGTTCCACGTGGCGCGCCTCGTGAACGAGCTCCAGGAGCTCGTCGACGACCCGTCCTGGCTCGGCTGACGCCGGACCCGCCCGCGGGGGCCGGGCCTCAGGGGCGCAGCAGGGACTTGATCGCGCGCCGCTCGTCCATCGCGGCGTAGCCCTCCGCCGCCTCGTCGAGGGAGAGCTCGAGGTCGAACACGCGCGCGGGGTCGATGCGACGCTCGAGGACGAGGTCCATCAGCTCGGGCAGGTACTGGCGGACCGGCGCCGGGCCGCCCGACCAGTGCACGTGCCGGTAGAACATGTCGACGACCGGGAGCTCCACCCCGTGCGGCAGCCCGACGACGCCGACGTGCCCGCCGGGACGCACCGACCCGAGCGCCTGGGCCACGGACTCCGGCGTGCCGACGGCCTCGACCACGCCGTGCGCGCCGAGCCCGTCGGTGAGGTCCCGGACGCGCGCGACGCCCTCGTCGCCGCGCTCCGCGACGACCTCGGTCGCGCCGAACGCCCGCGCGAGCTCCTGGCGGGGTGCGTGCCGGCTCATGGCGATGACCTGCTCGGCCCCGAGCTGTGCGGCGGCGAGGACCGCGAGCAGGCCGACGGCGCCGTCCCCTACCACCACGATCGTCCGGCCCGGCCCCGCCTCGGCCGCGCGGGCGCCGAACCAGCCGGTGCCCAGCACGTCGGACGCGGTGAGCAGCCCGGGCAGGAGGTCGTCGTCCGGTCGCTCGGGCGTCGCGACGAGCGTGCCGTCCGCGAGCGGGACGCGCAGCAGCTCGGCCTGGGCGCCGCGCACGGGCTCGCGGTGGACGCACGACGTCTGGTAGCCCGCCCGGCAGATCGGGCACGTGTTGTCGGACGCGAAGAACGACCCGACGACGAGCTGTCCCGGGTGCACGGTCCGGACGTCGGCGCCGACCTCCTCGACGGTGCCCACGTACTCGTGGCCCATCGCGACAGGGTGCTCGATCCGGTTGACGCCGCGGTACGTCCACAGGTCCGACCCGCACACGCACGCCGCCTCGACGCGCACGATCGCGTCGGTGGGCGCGAGCAGGCGCGGGTCGTCGCGCTGCTCGACGCGGACGTCGTACGGGGCATGGATGACGGTCGCGCGCACGGTGGCTCCCTCGGGGGTGGACGGGACGCCGTCGAGCCTACGGCCGTGCGGCCGCCCCGGCCCGCCCGGGGAGGCGCGTCCGCGGCGTGGGCGTCAGGGTTCTTCCGTCCGCCGTGACTGGACGGCGTTGCTCGCGTCGTAGGTGAAGCTCAACCGGCGTCCGACGACCTCCTCGGCAACGTCCTCGAGCGTCGTCGACCGGGCGAAGGCGTGCGCCCGGAGCACGGCGAGCGCGTCGCGCGGTGCCACGCGGAGCTGGGCCGTGACCATCCCCGTCGCCTGGTGCACCTCGGCGCGCGTCGCCCAGTCGAGAGAGTCCAGGTCGGCCAGGAGAGCGAGCCCGACGACGTCCGCGAGGAACTGCACGTCGTCCGGGTCGCGCGCGAGCCTGGCCGAGGCGGTGAGGAGGCTGAGCACCCCCACGACCTGGCCCCCCGCGTGCATGGGGACGGCGTGGTACGTCGCAGGCCCGCTGATCGCCCCGACGACGCGGGAGAACACGGGGAAGGCGGCGCCGCCGCGGCTCCCGTCGACCTCGCTCACCACGATCCGGTCCTCGGCGAGCGCGAGCTGGGCGGGCCCCTCGCCCAGCATCTCCTCGAGGTCCTCGATGCGCGCCGCGACGCCGTCGGACGTGGCGACCGTCAGTCGGTCGTCCGCGGTCGCGGGGACGGTCAGCGCGGCGCTCTCGGCACCGAGCACCGTGGCGCACGCCTGGCACATGCGCGCGGGCATCGACGGGGCGTCGTCGGCCTCGGCGAGTGCGCGGGCCAGGACTCCCAGCAGCTCCGACGCGCCCACGTCCGCCTCCGTCCGGTCCTCGTGCACCGCGCCCAGTCTTTCACCACCCCGCGCGCTCGCTCGGCGACGCGACCTGCACCGTCACCTCCGCGCAGGCGTCGGGTTGCAGAACCCCGCCGCCGGACTAGAGTCCGGGAGTCGAGTCTGGACCTGGCTCACGACCCGCAGAACGACGACGGAGACGACCCATGTCCGTGGAGGATCACGCAACCCTGCACCCGCTGTCCCTCGGCGACGACACGACGCTGGGGCAGTACCGGGTCGACCTGGCGACCGACACCTGGTGGTGGTCGGCCGAGACGTACCGCCTGCACGGCTTCGAACCGGGCGACGTGGTGCCGACGACGTCGCTCGTGCTGGCCCACAAGCACCCCGACGACCGGGACCGCGTCCGGGACGTGCTGGAGCGCGCGCGCCGCGACGGCGCGCCCTTCTCGAGCCTGCACCGCATCATGGACGCGCGTGGCCGGGAGCGCGTCCTCGTCGTCGTCGGCCAGGGCCGTCGCGACCGCGACACGGGGCAGGTCGTCGAGCTGCTCGGGTACTTCGTCGACGTGACGCGACCCGTCCGGACGCAGGCCGGGCGGCAGGCGCAGCGCGACATCGCCGCCGCGGCCGACAGCCGGGGCCCGATCGAGCAGGCGAAGGGCGTCGTGGCCGCCGCGTTCGGCGTCGCTCCCGAGCAGGCGTTCGCGGTCCTCAAGCGCGCGTCGAACGACCGCAACGTGCGCCTGCGCGAGCTTGCCCGACAGGTGGTCGAGGAGGGCACGCGGCCCGCCGCCGACCGCGTCGACCGGGTCGCCGCGCTGCTGTCGTAGACGCCGTCGTCGGCGCCTCGGACGCGACGTCCGACGGCCGCCAGACGGCGCGCCCGCGCGCGGCGAGGCTGGGGTCATGACCACCACCTCGACCCGCCCCGCGCCGTCGCACGTCGTCATCGACCCAGGGATCCTCTACTTCGGCACGCCCGTCGCGCTGCTCAGCACGGTCGACGCGGACGGCCGCGTGAACCTCGCCCCGATGTCGTCGGTGTTCTGGCTGGGCCGGACGGCGGTGCTCGGCCTCGGCGCGCGCTCGCAGACGGCGCTCAACCTCGCCGCGACGCGCGAGGTCGTGGTGAACCTGCCCTCGACGGCCGAGGTCGACGCCGTCGACCGCCTCGCCCTGACGACCGGGCGGGACCCGGTCCCGGAGCGCAAGGCGTCCGTGGGCTACCGCTACGAGCCGGACAAGTTCGCGCGCGCGGGCCTGACGCCCGTGGCGTCGGAGACGGTCGCGCCGCCGCGCGCCGCGCAGTGCCCCGTCGCGGTCGAGGCGCGGCTCGTGCACGCGCACCCGCTCGGTCGCGACGACGCCGCGCGCGCCGGGTCGCTCGTCGCGTTCGAGGTGCGCGTGACCCGGGTCCACGTCCACGAGAGCGTCCGCATGCCGGGGACCGCCCACCGGGTCGACCCCGACCGGTGGCGCCCGCTCCTCATGAGCTTCCAGCGCTTCTACGGTCTCGGTCCGCAGGCCCACCCGTCGCGCCTCGCGACGATCGACGAGGACTGGTACCGCTGAGCGGGCCGATCTCGCGGAGGAGGGTGGCGAACGCCCGCTCGACCTGGTGGTCGCGCGGCGCGCCGTAGCCGACGACGACGGCAGGGGCACGGGGCGGGAGCGGGCTCGCGGCCGTCGGGTCGCCCGCCCCCGGGAGCACCGGGTCGACGGCGTAGGCGCCGAGCGCGAGCAGCTCCGCACCGCGGCGTGCGGCGCGGTCGACGACCGCGTCCTCGTCCGTGCCGGGCGGGAGCTCGAGCACCGCCTGGAGCCCGGCGGGCAGGCCGAGCAGGCGGCCGCCGGGCAGGTGCTCGGCGACGAGGGCCGCGAGCCGCTCGCGCCGGGCGCGGTAGCGGGCGCGCGCCCGGCGCACCGCGCGGTCGTACTCGTGGTCGGCGAGGAACCGGGCGAGCGTGAGCTGGCCGATCGCGTCCGGCGACCCGCCGAGCACCCGGCGCTGCGCGACGACGTCGTCCAGGAGCCCCGCCGGGACCGCGCCCCACGCGAGCCCGACGCCCGGCGCCAGCGCCTTGCTCGCCGTCCCCGCGTACACGACGTGGTCGGGGGCGAGCGCCTGCAGCGCCCCGACCGCGCGGCGGTCGTACCGGAGCTCGCCGTCGTAGTCGTCCTCGACGACCGTCGCGCCCGTCCGCGCGGCCCACGCGACGAGCGCGCCGCGGCGCGCGGGGGACAGGGGCACGCCCGTGGGGAACTGGTGGGCAGGGGTGAGCAGCACGACGTCCACCGGGTGCTCGCGACCGAGCGCGTCGAGCAGCGAGACGTCCGCGCCGCCGTCGTCCACGGGGAGCGCGACGACCTCGAGCCCGGCTGCGGCGAGGACCGCGCGGTGGGCCGCGTGCCCGTACTGCTCGACGGCGGCGCGCCGGGCGCCGCGGGCTACGAGCGCGCGGGCGGCGAGGGAGAGCAGGTCGGCGAACCCGTGCGTGACGACGACCCGGTCGGGGTCGGTCCGGACGCCCCGGGCACGGCCGAGGTAGGCGGCGAGCGCGGCCCGCAGCGGCTCCGCGCCCCGCGGGTCGCCGTAGCCGAGCGCGGCGTCCGGGGCGTCCGCGAGCGCGCGTCTCGCGGCGGCGAGCCACGGGCCGCGCGGGAAGGACGACGGGTCGGGCACGCCGGCTCGCAGGTCGAGCGGGAGGCGCGGCCGTCCGGGGGAGGAGGGGGCAGTCGTCGGCCCGACGACGCGGCGCGCGACCCACGTCCCGGCGCCGACGCGGGACTCCAGCCAGCCCTCCGCCGCGAGCTGGGCGTACGCGTCGGCGACCGTCCCCCGCGCGACGCCGAGGTCCGCGGCGAGCGCACGCGCCGCCGGCAGGCGCGTGCCGGCGACGAGGCGGCCGTCGAGCACGGCCGTGCGCAGGGCGTCCTGCAGCGACCGCGCGGGCCGCGTCGGCGAGAGCGCGAGGTGGAGGTCGAGGGCGCCGACAAGCGACGGATTGGCCCGGGTTTCTCCCACGACATTGCACTGTAGCCCTGGGCCTCTGCTCCGTAGCGTGAGCGGCATGACGACCGCCACCACGACCACCGTCCCTGCCGACACCCCCGTCGCCGTCCCCGCCCGGTTCGACGTCGAGGCGCTCACGCCCGACTTCTACGCCGCGGTCGCCGCGGTCGACAAGGCGGCCGCCGCCGAGGCGGAGCGCGCCGGGATCTCCCCGGTCCTCGCCGACCTCGTGCGACTGCGCGCGTCGCAGCTCAACGGCTGCGCGTACTGCGTCGACCTGCACTCGCGCACCGCGCGTCGCGCGGGCGCGGACGAGCAGCTCCTCCAGGCGGTCGCGGTGTGGCGCGAGTCGGGCTTCTTCACGGCGCGCGAGCGCACGGCGCTCGAGCTCACCGAGTCGGTCACGCGGCTCTCGGAGACGCACGTGCCCGACGACGTCGCGCGGGTCGCGCTCGACGCGCTCGGGGAGCAGGGGACCGCCGCGGTGCTCGCGCTGCTCGTGTCGATCAACGCGTGGAACGCGCTCGCCGTGACCGCCCGCACGTGGGCCCCGGAGCGGAAAAGCCGCTGACTCCCGGCCGGTCCCGGCCTACGGTGCGTCGATGGGACGATCCACGCTCGTACGCCTCGCGCACTCCGACCACCCGATCGCGTCGCCGCTGAGCGACGCGCGCGTCGACGACCTGCTCCGGCGGGCGGTCGGGGGGCGGGAGAGCGTCCTCGACCTCGGGTGCGGGGACGGCACGTGGCTCCTCCGGGCGCTGCGACAGCACCCGGGGCTCACGGCCGTCGGGGTGGACACGTCGGACGTCGGTTTCGAGGAGACGCTCGCCCAGGCCGCCGCCGCGGGCGTCGCGGACCGGCTGACGCTGGTCCAGGGCGACGCGCGGGAGTTCGCGGGCGACTCGCCGTTCGACGCCGTGCTCAGCGTGGGCGCGGCGTACGCGTTCGGGGGACTCGCCCCGACGCTCGACGCCGCGCGCGGCCATCTCGCCACCGACGGCCTCCTCCTGCTCGGCGACTGCTTCTGGCCCGCGCCCCCGACGCAGGCCGTGCTCGACGGCCTGGGCGGGGCGTCGGCGGACGAGTACCTCGACCTGCCCGGCACCGTCGACCTCGTGACGCAGCACGGGTGGGCGACGGTGCACGGGCACGTCAGCACGCAGGAGGAGTGGGACGACTACGAGTGGGCGTGGACGGGGGCGCCCGCCCGGTGGGCCGTCGAGAACCCCGACGACCCCGAGGCGCGCGAGGTGCTCGCCGAGGTGGAGAAGCACCGTGACGGCTGGCTCCACGGATACCGCGGCGGGCTCGGGTTCGTCACGCTGCTCCTGCATCCCGGGCGCGCCGCCGTGACGGGCGGCTGAGCAGGGCCGCGGCCGAAGGACCGCGCGGCGGGCGGTCAGCGCCGAGCGAGCGCCCGGACGACCGCGGCGACGTCGGCCGGTGCCTCCTCGGCCATGAAGTGCCCGGCCGTCGTCGTGAGGTGCTCCAGGTCCGGTGCCCAGCGGCGCCAGACGCCCGCGGCGTCGTACCCGAGCTGCGCGCCCCAGTCCTGCTGCACCACGGTGACGGGCATGACCAGCCGGTCGCCGGCGTCGAGCGACGCCTGGTCGTGCTCGACGTCGACCGTCGCCGTGGCGCGGTAGTCGGCCACGATCGAGTCGACGGCGTCCCGGCTCGCCGCGAGGTAGTGCGCGCGGACGTCGTCGGGGATCGAGGCGGGGTCCTGGGTCCACGCGTCGAGGAAGGACCCGAAGAACGCGTCGGCGCTATTGCGGATCATCGCCTCGGGCAGGCCCGGGGGCTGCGCCATGAGGTAGAGG
>JAQSXO010000412.1 GCA_029256625.1 Cellulosimicrobium sp.
GTCTACGGGCTCGAGACGGGACGGTCGTTCCTCCCGCAGGTCTTCGAGCTCGCCGCCCGGTACCGCCTGCCGTTCCGGCTGCCCCGGACGACCGACGGGATGGCGCTGCCCCCGGGCGACTTCCGGCCCCTGCTCGACGAGGCGACGGCCGCCGCGGACGCGCTCGGCGTCGTCCTGGTCGACCGGCTCTGGACGCACCCGTTCGAGCTCGACGGCGCCGGGACGGTCGAGGAGGAGGACTACGAGGACGTGCGGGCCGGCTTCCTCGACCTGCTGCGCCGCGTGCCGTCCGGCGTGACGGAGATCTTCCTCCACCCGATGCTCGACGACGACGAGCTCGGCGACGTCGCGGACTACGGCGTCGCGAAGCGCGGCTTCGAGCGCCGCCTGCTCGCCGACCCGGCCGTGGCGGCCGTCATCGCGGAGGAGGGGATCGTCCGCGTCGGCTGGCGGGACCTGCGCGCGGTGCAGCGGGGCGAGCGGTGAGCGCTCCGCACGGGACGCCGTCCGGCAGCGCGCCGACGGCGGGCGGGGGGCTGCTCGCCCGTGTCCGGGACCGTCGGCTCGTCGGCACGCCCTCGCGGGCGCAGACGGTCGCCTACGGCGCGTCCGCGTTCCCGTCGAACCTGCTCATGCAGACGTTCTCCGCGTTCGTCGTCTACTTCTACGTCGACCACCTCGGGGTGCGCGCCGGCTGGGTCGCGGGGGCGATGGTCGCGCACGGCATCCTCAACGCCCTGCTCAACCCGCTCGTCGGCGCGGTCTCCGACCGCCGTCGCACGCGCTGGGGCCGGCGCGTCCCGTGGATCGGGCTCGGGATCGTGCCGCTCGTCGTCGCGTTCGCGCTCGTGTGGATGCCGCCCGCCCTGAGCCCGACCGGTCTCGTCGTGTGGTTCCTCGTCGTCGTCGCGCTGTTCGACGTCGCGTACGTCGTCGTCGCGCTCAACATCTCGGCGCTCTTCCCCGAGATCTTCCGCACGACGACGGAGCGCGCCCGCGGCAACACGCCACGTCAGATCTTCGGCCTCGTCGGGATGATCCTCGGCACCGCGGGCGCGCCGCTGCTGTACGGCACGCTCGGGTGGACCTGGATGGCGCTCCTGCTCGCCGCCGTGAGCCTGGCGTTCTTCGTGTGGTCGCTCGCCGGCATGGTCGAGCGTCCCGTCGACGTCGCGGCGGTGCGCTCGCGCGAGGCCGCGGTCGGACTGGGGGACCAGCTCCGGTACACGTTCGCCAACCGCGCGTTCGTCACCTACGTGCTCGGGTCGCTCCTGCTCCAGAGCACGACCGCGATCGTGCTCGCGGCGATCCCGTTCTACGTGCGCTACACGCTGGGCGGCGCCGAGGCCGACGCGACGCTGCTGCTCGCGCCGATCTTCGTCGCCGCGATCCCGTCGATCGTCGGGTGGTCGTGGGTCGTCCGGCGCATCGGCCCGCGCTCGGCCATGCTGTGGGTCGTCGCGGTGTACGGGCTCGCGACCTGCCTCTACCTCGTCCCGTCCACCGTCCTCGGCGCCGCGCTCGCCGGACTCGCCGTGGGCGTCGGCGTCGCGGGGCTCATGCAGGTGCTCGAGGTCGCGCTCGCGCAGGTCATCGACGACGACGAGCGCCGCACCGGCCTGCGCCGCGAAGGGATGTACTTCGGCGCCAACGGGTTCGTCGTGCGCGGGTCGGTCATCGTGCAGGCCGTGCTCGTCGCCGGCGTGCTCTCGGCGAGCGGGTACGTCGAGGGAGCGGGCGACGTCGGGCAGCCGGACAGCGTCGCGACCGGCGTGCGCCTCCTCCTCGGCGGAGTCCCCGTGGTCCTCGCCGCGCTCGCGTTCGTGTGCTTCTGGTTCTACCCCCTCCGCGGCCGTGACCCCGAGGACACCGACACCGCCCTCGCGGAGGCCGACGCCTCGCCCACCGCGGCGGACCCCCTGCCGCGGTAGAACCCTTCTCCCGTGAAGTAGAAAGGTGGTCGCGTGAGGTAGAGCCGTGGTTGCGTGAGGTAGAGCCGTGGTCGCGCGAGGTGGAGCCGTGGTTGCGCGAGGTAGAGCCGTGGTTCTTGTGTTCGACGGCGTGTGGTCGTCCTGGGTGGTCGGGGTGGGTGGTGGTGCCGCGTCTACCATCCGCCGCTCGTTCCTCGCGGCTCCCGCCAGGCCCGCCACGACGCGGCACCACCACCCACCACCCACCCCGCCCGGCGTCGTCTCGCCGTGGTCTCCGCTCACCCGGGCGACGTCCCGCGATGTCGGGTGCGCGCTCCGCAGCGGACCGCACCGCGCTGCCTGGTCACCGCGACGCTGGGTCCTGGCACTGTCGCGCGTGTCGTCGGGCCGGTGCGGCGGCGAGCAGATGATCTGGGCTCGTCCCGGTCGGCTGGCGAGCCCAGATCACCTGCTCGACCCTCCAGGCTGTCCCGCGAAGGCAGCGCGGAGCCGGCGCGGGCTGGGCCCTGCGTGCCGTCGTAGTCAGCGACGCGACCGCCTGTTCGTTGACCTCACCGCGGTAGGTGCCCGCCGCCGTCGGGCACGACCTGGTTCTCTCTCGGCGGACCACGGTTCTACCTCGCGCAACCACGGTTCTACCTCGACCGACCGGCGAGGGGTCTACCTCCGGGGACCAGGGTTCTACCTCGGCGGACCAGGGCTTTCCTCCGGCCGAACGGGGGTCTTCCCGGGCGGGGTGGTGACGCCGAGGGTGTGCTCGGCGACGGTGCAGGGATCGGTGGTGGCGTCGACGTCGCGGAGGTCGCACGCGACGCGGCGCATGAGCGTGCGGAAGGCGCTGCGCTCGTCGGGCGAGAGCATGCCGAGGAGCTGCTCCTCGGCGTCGTGGACGGCGGTGGCCCACCCGGCGAGCCGACGGCGGCCCTCGGGCGTCGCGACGACGCGGCGGGCGCGACGGTCGGCGGGGTTCTGCTGCCGCTCGACGAGGCCTGCGGCGACGAGGTCGTCGACGAGGTAGGTCATGACGGTCCGGTCGATGCCGTGGTGCTCGGCGAGGGCGAGCTGGGTGGGGTGGTCGCCCTGCGCCACGGTGACGAGGACCTGGTAGCCGCGGGTCCCGTGGGGGACGTCGTCGAGCGCCTGCTCGACCGTCGCGCGGTAGGCGCGCAGCAGCACGCCGAGGTGCCAGCCGAGGTCCTCGAGGCGGCCCGGGAGCTCGGCCGGGCCCGTCGGGGCTGCTGTGGTCGTGGTCGTGCCCATCCCCTCAGCGTACCGCCGGGAATGTGGTTGCACCACCTATCTGTTAGAGATATGTTCTGTATAGCAACGCATCTTGAGATCGCGAGGAGCCATGCCCGACTACGGCCACGACCTGCGCTTCGGGTCCTTCGTCACACCCACCGCCGCGGCGCCGCACCAGGCGGTCGCGCTGGCGCAGCTCTCGGAGGAGGTGGGCCTCGACCTCGTGACGTTCCAGGACCACCCGTACCAGGCGGCGTTCCTCGACACGTGGACGCTGATGTCCTGGGTCGCCGCGCGCACCGAGCGCATCCGGATCGCGGGCAACGTGCTCAACCTGCCGCTCCGCCCGCCGGCCGTGCTCGCGCGGGCCGTCGCGAGCCTCGACCGGCTCTCGGGCGGGCGCGTCGAGCTCGGTCTCGGCGCGGGCGGGTTCTGGGACCCGATCGTCGCGATGGGCGGTGAGCGCCTGACGCCGGGGGAGTCGGTCGACGCGCTCTCCGAGGGCATCGACGTCGTCCGTGGGCTGTGGGACACGTCGACGCGCGAGCGCCTCGTCGCGGGCGGGTCGCGCCACCACGTCGACGGCGCCAAGCGCGGGCCCGCGCCCGCGCACGACGTCGAGATCTGGGTGGGCGCGCTCAAGCCCCGGATGCTGCGCCTCGTCGGGGCGAAGGCCGACGGCTGGCTCCCGTCGCTCGCGTACCTCCAGAGCTTCCAGGCGCTGGCGAAGGGCAACGCGACGATCGACGCCGCCGCCCAGGACGCAGGCCGCGACCCGCGTGCGGTCCGTCGTCTGCTCAACGTCGGCGGCCGGTTCACCGCGGACGGCGGCGCAGGGTTCCTCCAGGGCTCGCCCGGCCAGTGGGCCGAGCAGGTCGCGGAGGTCGCGCTCGAGCACGGCGTGTCCACGTGGATCGTCGCGGGCGACGACCCGACGACGCTCGCCGTCGTCGGCCAGGAGGTCGCCCCCGCGGCGCGAGAGCTCGTCGCGACCGCGCGCGGCACCGCCCACTCCGAGCCGAGCGCCACGACGGACGGCGAGGTCCGCGCATGACCGACTACGGCCACCCGCTCCGGTTCGGCACGTTCGTCACGCCCTCGGCGCAGGACCCGGAGACGACGGTCGGTCTCGCGCGTTTCGCCGAGGACCTCGGCTACGACCTCGTGACGTTCCAGGACCACCCGTACCAGCCGCGCTTCCTCGACACGTGGACCCTGCTGTCGTACGTCGCGTCCGCGACGGAGCGCATCCACGTCGCGCCGGACGTCGTCAACGTCCCCATGCGGCAGCCCGCCGTCCTGGCCCGCGCGGCGGCGAGCCTCGACCTGCTGTCCGACGGGCGCGTCGACCTCGCGCTGGGCGCGGGCGCCTTCTGGGACGCCATGGTGTCGATGGGTGCCGAGCGTCTGACGCCGAGCGAGTCGGTCGACGCGCTCGCCGAGGCGATCGAGGTCATCCGGGCGATCTGGGGCGAGGACGGCGACGGCGAGCTGTTCGTCCCCGGGCGCCACCACCGGCTCGACGGCGCGACGCCCGGCCCGGTCACCACGCGCCGCATCCCCGTGTGGCTGGGTGCGCTCGGCCCGCGCATGCTGCGCCTCGTCGGCGAGAAGGCCGACGGCTGGCTCCCGTCGCTGGGCCGCGTCGGCCTCGACGGGCTGCGCGCGGGCAACGCGCGCATCGACGAGGCCGCGACCGCCGTCGGGCGCGACCCGCGCGAGATCACGCGGCTGCTCAACGTGTCGGGCACGTTCGACGAGGCCGCCGCGGCGTCGGGTCTCGGTGGCGCGCCCGACCTCGACGGACCACCCGAGGCCTGGGTCGAGCGGCTCGTGCCGCTCGTCCTGGAGGAGGGTGTTTCGACGCTGATCCTCGCGACCGACGACGAGCGCACGACCCGCCGGTTCGCCGAGGAGGTCGCGCCCGCGCTCCGCGACGCGGTCGCCGCTGGGCGGGCGGAGCACGGCACCGACACGTCGCGCGTCGTGCCCTTCGCCGTCCGCGCGGCGCGCCGTGCGGGCATCGCGTACGACGACGTCCCCGTCTCGCTCGCGGAGCGCGCCGTCGAGCCCGGCGACGCCGCGTACGCGGGCGTGCGCTCGAACTACCTGCGGGGTGGCTCCCCGGGGCTCGTCCTGCGCCCCCGCGACACCGCCGAGGTCGTCGAGGCGCTCGCGTTCGCGCGCGCCCAGCCGGTGACGCGGACGGTGCCGCTGTCCGTCCGCTCCGGCGGCCACGGGATCAGCGGGCGCTCGACGAACGACGGCGGCATCGTCCTCGACCTGGGCGCGCTCGACGCCGTCGAGGTGCTCGACGACGCCGCGCGCCTCGTGCGCGTCGGGCCCGGCGCGCGCTGGGGCGAGGTCGCGGCGGCGCTCGCGCCGCGCGGGTGGGCGATCACGTCGGG
>JAQSXO010000413.1 GCA_029256625.1 Cellulosimicrobium sp.
GACCATGCTCGCGAGGTCGAGGGACACGAGGCGCTTGCCCTGGAGCGACGTGGGGACGTCGCCCGCGACGATGCGCTGCGCGAGGCCCTCGACGACGGCCGTCTTGCCGACGCCGGGCTCGCCGATGAGGACGGGGTTGTTCTTGGTGCGGCGGCTCAGCACCTGCACGACGCGCCGGATCTCGGAGTCGCGCCCGATCACGGGGTCGAGCTTGCCTTCGGCGGCCGCGGCCGTGAGGTCGGTGCCGTACTGCTCGAGCGCCTTGTAGGTGCCCTCGGGGTTGGGGCTCGTCACGCGCGCGCTACCGCGCACGGCGGGCAGCGCCGAGCGCAGCGCGTCGGCGGTCGCGCCCGCCTGCTGGAGGATCGTCGCGGCCTGCGACGAGCCCGCGGCGATGCCGAGCAGCAGGTGCTCGGTGGAGACGTACTCGTCGCCGAGGGCCTGCGCCTCCTTCGCGGCGTTGTCGAGCGCCGTGGACGTGGCGCGCGACGGCGTCGGCTGCGCGACGGCGGACCCGCTCGCGGTGGGCAGCGCGACGAGCGCGGCCCGGACCTTCTGGCCGACGGCCTGCTTGTCCGCGCCGACGGCGTCGAGCAGCCCGACGGCGACCCCGCCCTCCTGGGTGAGCAGCGCGGCGAGCAGGTGGGTGGGCTCGAGCTGGGGGTTCCCGGCGGCCGACGCGGTCTGGATCGCCTCGCCGATCGCCTGCTGCGACATCGTGGTGAACTTCGTTTCCATAGGTGCTCCGGTGTGGTGCTCGAATGATGGTCTGACCAGTGGAACGACTCCGAAGTTGAGTGTATTCCGCTCAACTTCGTTCGTCAGCCTCGCGCCCGACCTCCCCGTGGTCCGTCGTCCGGAGCGGATGAACTCCCGGCCGCATTCCGTCTCAAATCGGCATCGACCCTCGCCTCGGGCGACGATCCGCGACATGCTGGGCGGGTGAACTCCTCACCCTTGCGCAGACGACTCGGCCTCGGCGCCCTCTTCGCCACCCTCGCACTGTTCCTCGCGGGGTGCATGAGGATGGACATGGCCCTCACCCTCAACGAGGACGACACGTTCGACGGCAGCGTCGTCATGGCGTTCAGCGACGAGCTCGCCACGTCCATGGGGTCGGACCCGCAGGAGCTGTGGGACCAGATGGGCACGGAGATGGAGTCCGAGCTCCCCGAGGGCGCGACGCAGGAGCCGTACGCCCAGGACGGGTACACCGGCACCAAGATCACCTACGCCGACCAGCCCATCTCGCAGCTCTCGTCGGCCGGGGCCGACTCCATCTCGGTCGCGCGCGAGGGTGACGAGTACGTCGTGAGCGGCTCGATGGACATGACGGGCGAGGAGTTCAACCCCGACACGGGCGACGCGACGAGCGACGAGCTGACGCAGCAGATGATGGACAGCCTCGACATCAAGGTCGCCATCACGTTCCCCGGCGAGGTCGCCGAGTCCAACGGCGAGGTCGACGGCAACACGGTGACCTGGACGCCGGTCGTCGGCGAGGTCAACGAGATGACGGCGCGCGGCTCGGCCGTCGCGGGCGGCGCGGCGGGGACCGGCGACGAGGGCTCGGACGAGGCGACCGACGACTCCGCCACCGCGCCCGACGGCGGCGACAGCGCGGCCGACGCCTCGGACTCCGGCTCCCTGGCCTGGCTCTGGTTCGTCATCGGCGGGCTCGTGCTGCTCGGCATCATCGGCCTCGTGCTGTGGCTCGTGCTCCGCTCGAAGCCGGGCGCGCAGGACGGCCAGGCGGCCGGCTTCCAGCAGGGCGGCTACCCCGGCCAGCCCGGTCAGTACCCCGGCCAGCCCCAGGGCCAGTACCCGGGCCAGCAGGGCGGCTACCCGGGACAGCAGCCGGGCCAGCCGGGCGCCTACCCGGGCCAGCCCGGTGGCTACCCGGGCCAGCAGGGCGGCTACCCCGGTCAGCAGCCGGGCGCGTACCCGGGTCAGTCGGGTCAGCAGCCGGGCGCCTACCCCGGCCAGCCGGGCGCACCGCAGGGCTACGGGGCACAGCCCCCGGCGCCGGGTCCGTACGGCGCCCAGCCGCCGACCCCGCCCCAGCCGCAGGGCGGCTACCCCGGCGCGGCACCGTACGCACCCCCCGGCGCGCCGCACCCGCAGTCGTCGCCGACGACGCCGCTCCCCGCGCAGCCGCCCGTGCCCCCGGGCGCGACCCAGCCGCTGCCGCCGTACCAGCAGCCGGCACCGACCCAGCCGCTCCCGCCGCAGCCGGGCCATGGCCCGGACGGCCCCCCGGCACCGGGCGGACCCGACGACGAGATCGACGACGCGACGCGACTGCGCCCCCCGCCTGAGTGACACGCAGCGCCACACCTCGACGGCTCGCCCCGGACTCCGGGGCGAGCCGTCGTGCGTCGCGGGCTCGTTCGGCGCTGTCGCCTCAGGACTCGACGGTGACCTCGACGACGTCGCCCACGGCGTCGAACCGCACCGCGGGCCAGTACCCGTCGAGGAAGTGCTCCCCGCACGAGTCCGCGAGGTGCACGACCGTGCCGCCGTCGTCGTGCCGCTCGACGAGCTCGACCACGAGGTCGTCGCTCGCCTCCACCAGCTCGTCCGGCGTCGGCTCGTCCTCGCTGAACCGGCGGACGACGGCCTCGACCGCGCGGCGTGCCAGGCGCGGGCTCAGGGCGTCGTCCCACAGCGCCTCCGCGGGCACGTACGCGAGCGCCTCGGCGCCGGCGCCGGGGTCGACCTCCCCGAGCGTCGGCGGGCGCCACGAGGGGTCGCGGTCCTTGTCGACCACCTGGGCGCGGACGCCCTCGACGAGATCGGGCTGCGTGTCGACGAACCAGGAGACGAGCCCGTACTCCTGCGCGAGCGCGGCGCGCAGGTCCGGCAGGCCGCGCGCGCTGCGGACCGCCGCGAGCGCCACCGTGACCGCGGTGGGCGAGAGCCGCTCGAGCTCGTCGGCCTCGGCGCCCGCCTGCTCGTCCCCGTCCCGGGCGGCGGCGCGCAGGCGCGCCACGACCTCGGGCACGGTGTCCGCGGAGTAGGCGGCGTCGACCGCCGCCTGACGCGCGACGAGGCCCGAGACGGGCGCGGGCAGGGCGTGACGGCGCACGACCTCCCGCACGTCCTCGACGTCGAGCGGGTCGACGCCCGCCGTCGCGAGCGCGGCGAGGTCGCCAGCGAGCACGGGCAGCCGCTCGCTCGGCACGTAGTGGTCGGCGAGCCCGGCGAAGATCGCGTCGGCGGCGTCCATCGTCACGGCGCCGAGCGCGAGCATCTCCCCGAGCCGCCCGGGTGCGCGGGCCAGGAGCCACGACCCGCCGACGTCGGGCGTGAAGCCGATCCGCGTCTCGGGCATCGCGACGCGCGACCGCTCGGTGACGACGCGGACCGGCGCGTGCGCGGCGAGGCCGACGCCGCCGCCCATGGTGATGCCGTCCATGATCGTCACGACGGGCACGGGCAGCTCCGCGAGCGCCGCGTCGACGGCGTACTCGCG
>JAQSXO010000414.1 GCA_029256625.1 Cellulosimicrobium sp.
AAGGAGCCCTCGTATGTCCATCGCCGTCACCGGAGCCAGCGGCCACCTCGGCCGCCTCGTCGTCGAGTCCCTCCTCGCGCACGGGGCGGACCCGTCCCAGGTCGTCGCCGCCGCACGCACGACGGCGAAGGTCGCCGACCTGGCCGATCGTGGGGTGCAGGTCCGCGAGGCCGACTACGCGCGACCCGAGACCCTGACGGTGGCGCTCGCGGGCGTCGACGTGCTCGTGCTCGTCTCGGGCTCCGAGGTCGGGCAGCGCGTCGAGCAGCACCGCAACGTGGTCGACGCCGCGCGGGCGGCCGGCGTCTCGCGCGTCGTCTACACGAGCGCGCCGCACGCCACGACCTCGGCGCTGGTCCTCGCGCCCGAGCACAAGGCCACGGAGGAGCTCCTGGCGGCGTCGGGCCTCGCGACCACGATCCTGCGCAACAACTGGTACACCGAGAACTACGTCGGCGACGTGCTGGGCGCCCGCGAGTCCGGCGAGCTCGTGTCGAGCGTCGGCGACGGCCGCGTCGCGAGCGCGAGCCGCGCGGACTACGCCGAGGCCGCCGCGGTCGTGGCGCTCGCCGCGCAGGCGGACGCCGCCGCGCACGCGGGGGCCGTGTACGAGCTCAGCGGCGACGTCGCGTGGACGTTCGACGACCTCGCCGCCGCGGCCTCCGAGGTGCTCGGGCGCCCCGTCACGTACCGGCGCGTGAGCCCCGACGAGCACCGTGCGTTCCTGCTGGGGGCTGGGCTCGACGAGGGCACCGCCGGGTTCGTCGTCGCGCTGGACGCCAACATCCGCGACGGGCTGCTCGCCGAGACGTCGGGGGAGCTCGCACGCCTGCTGGGCCGCCCGACGACCCCGCTGGTCGACGGGCTGCGCGCCGCGTCGCGCAGGGCTGAGAGGTTGCGACGCGGCCGTCCGGGGGGACCGGGCGGCCGCGTCGCGGCACCCGTCAGGAGGGCGTCAGTGGGACGCCTTGACGACGAGCACCGGGACGGGCGAGTCCAGGAGCACGCGCTGCGTCGTGCTGCCGAGCAGGAACTTGCCCACCGGCGACCGCTTGCGCGCGCCCACGACGACGACGTCGGGCGCCGTGCGCTCGGCCTCGTCGATGATCGCCTCGGCCGGGTCGAGGCGCTCCGACCGGTACGTGATCTCGGGGCGCGCGACCTCGGCGGGGAGCGTGTCGAGCAGGTGCGCGAGGGTCGCGGGGACGCCCGCGTCGGCGTCCTGCGGGGTGAGGACGAGGACCGCGAGAGCGGTCGAGCGGTGGACCGCCTCGGCGACCGCCGCACGGAACGCGGTCTCGCCCTGCGGGGAGTCGTTGTACGCCACGAGGACGGTCATCGCGCGGGCCCTTCCGTCATTCCGTCGTGCTGCCGTTGAACTCTCTCACAGGGCGCGCCCCGTCGCCGGTCGACGGGTGCCCGCGGCGACGGGCGCGCCGGGCCGACCCAGCGCGGCGTCGGGCACGGCGAGGGTCGGGGGCAGCAGGGGAGGGACGACGTCGCGCAGCACCGCCTCGATCTCGCGCCGCCGCCGCGCGCCGAGGCGCTCGGCGGGCGCGGTGACGCTCACGGCGGCCACGGACTGCCCGCCCCGCAGGATCGGGAGAGCGACGCAGCTGATGCCCGGCTCGTTCTCCTCGGTCTCCGTCGCGAAGCCGCTCGCCCGCGTCGCGTCGCACGTCGCGCGGAGCGCGGCGGTCGAGACGGGCTGCTCGGCGGGGGCCGCCGCCGCGTACCAGGCGAGCGCGCCGTCGTCGAGCGGCCGGTGGGCGAGCAGCGCGCGCCCGAGCGCCGTGGTGGCCGCGGGGCGGCGCCGGCCGACGGCCGACCAGACCCGGACGGCGCGCGCGGGCTCGACCTTGTCGAGGTAGACGATCTCGGTCCCGGCGAGGGCGCCGAGGTGGACGAGCTCGTCCGTCGCCCGGCACACCGCGACGAGCACCGGGTGCAGGAGCGCGGGCAGGTTCTCCTCGCCGAGATAGACCGTCGCGAGCGCGGTCGCCGCCGGGCCGAGGCGGTAGTCGCCCGTCGTGGCGTCCTGTTCCGCGTAGCCGCGGTAGCGCAGCGCCGCGAGCGTGCGGTGCAGCGACGCCTTGTGCAGCCCGAGCGAGCGCGAGAGGTCGCCGAGCGCGACCCCGGCGGGGCCGGCCCCGGCGAGCGCCTCGAGCACGGTCAGGGCCTTGTCCACGCTCCCGAGCGGGCTGCCCCCCGGACCGGCCGTCGCGTGTTCGTCGCCCTCGGGGTTGCCCGACGGCGTCGTCCCGGCTTCCGCCATCGTCGCTCCTTCGCCTAGAGTGCGTTCCGTAGTGAACAACAGGCGTTCACCATAGCGAAACGGAGCGAGGATGTCATCCCACGGACCCCTGGAGGCGATCGCACGAGCCCGCGTCGTGCCGGTCGTCGTCGTCGACGACGCGGAGCAGGGCGTGCTCGTCGCGAGCGCGCTGCGCGACGGCGGCCTTCCCGTCGCGGAGGTGACCTTCCGCACCGCGGGTGCCCGCGCCGCGATCGAGGCCATCGCGCGCGAGGTGCCGGACGTGCTCGTCGGCGCGGGGACCGTCGTCAACGCGGCCCAGGTCGACGAGGCCGTCGAGGCCGGAGCCCGCTTCCTCGTCTCGCCGGGGCTCTCGGCCGCCGTCGTGCGCCGCGCGCAGGAGGTCGGGGTGCCGGTCCTGCCCGGGGTCGCGACGCCGTCGGACGTCATCGCCGCGCTCGACCTCGGCCTGGACGCCGTGAAGCTCTTCCCGGCGAACGTCGTCGGGGGCCCGGCGGCGGTCAAGGCCTTCTCCGCGCCGTTCCCCGGCCTGCGCTTCGTGCCCACCGGCGGCGTGAGCGCCGCCAACCTCCTGGACTACCTCGCGCTGCCGTCCGTCCTGGCCGCCGGCGGCTCGTGGATGGTCGACGCCGCGCTCGTGCGCGCGGGCGACACCGCCGAGATCACCCGCCGGACGCGCGAGGCCGTCGAGCTCGCCGCGACCGCGCCGCACCCCGCCGAAGGAGCCTGACCCGTGCCGGACACCACCGTGACACCCTCGACCGACCAGCACCCCCTCGCCGTCCGCCCCGCGGCCGAGTGCGCCTACGACGTCGTCGCCCTCGGCGAGGTCATGCTCCGCCTCGACCCGGGCGAGCGCCGCATCAAGACCGCCCGCAGCTTCGACGCCTGGGAGGGCGGCGGCGAGTACAACGTCGCGCGCGGGCTGCGTCGCGCCTTCGGCCTGCGCGGCGCGGTCGTCACCGCGCTCGCGGACAACGAGGTCGGCCGGCTCGTCGAGGACCTCATGCTCACCGGCGGCCTCGACACGCGCTGGGTGCAGTGGCGCGAGTACGACGGCATCGGGCGCACCGTGCGCAACGGGCTCAACTTCACCGAGCGCGGGTTCGGCGTGCGCGGCGCGGTCGGCGTCTCCGACCGCGGCAACACCGCGATCGCCCAGCTCCGGCCCGAGGACGTCGACTGGGACGACGTGTTCGG
>JAQSXO010000415.1 GCA_029256625.1 Cellulosimicrobium sp.
GGTCCGGGGGCGCGAACCGCACGGCGTTGGCGACGACGTTCGCGACGACGCGCTCGAGGAGGCCGGGGTCCGTGCGCACGAGGGGCAGGTCCTCGGGCACGTCGAGCGCGACGCGCGGTCCGTGCGGCTCGACGGCGACCGGGACGATCTCCTCGAGCGACACGTCGCGCAGGACCGGGGCGACGGACCCCGTCTGGAGGCGTGAGAGGTCGAGCAGGTTGTCGATGAGCTGCTCGAGCCGCTCGGTCTCGGAGGCCGCGGTCTCGACGAGCGCCGTCCGGTCCTGCGGCTCCAGCACGGCCTCCGGCGAGCGCAGCCCGTCGACGGCGGCGCGGATCGCCGCGAGCGGCGTGCGCAGGTCGTGCGAGACCGCGGCGAGCAGGGCCGTGCGGGTCGCGTCCGCCGGGTCGCGTCCGCCTCGGCCAGGACCGCGGCGCGGGCCGCCTCCTCGCGCAGCCGGCGGTACTCGAGCACGATGCCGGCCTGCGCGCCGAACGCCTCGAGCACCTGGCGGTCGCCCGCGGGCAGCGGGCGGCCGTCGAGCACGAGCCGGAGGTCGTCGTCGACGCTCACCACGGTCCGGGTCTCGTCACCGGCCCCGTGGCCGCGCGGTGCGCGGCCGGCCGGGCTCGTGGTGTCCGTGCTCGCGGTGTCTGTGCTCGCGGTGTCTGTGCTCGCCGTGCCCGTGCTCGCAGTGCCCCTGCTCGCGGTGCCCGGGATCCCGGTGTCGGCGGCGCGGTCCGCGACCGCGATGGTCGACCACGCCTGCGCCCGCCCGCCCGTGCGCGCCCGCTCCTCGAGCGCGACGCGGCGGAGCTGGAAGGTCTGGGCGAGGCGCGCGACGACGGCCTCGGCCGTGTCTTCCCCGGACAGCACCGAGCGGGACAGGGCGGCGAGCGTCGACGCCTCGGCGCGCGCCCGGTAGGCCTGCACGGTGCGGCGCGCGGAGAGGTCGACGACCGACGCGACGGCGGCCGCGACGAGCACGAACACGAGCAGTGCGAGCAGGTTCTCCGGGTCGGCGACGGTGAGCAGGCCCGTGGGCGGCGTGAAGAACCAGTTGAGGCACAGGAAGGACACGACGGCGCACGCCAGCGCGGGCCACATGCCCCCGACGAGCGCGACGCCGACAGACAGCGCGAGGAAGAGCATGACCTGCGTCGACAGACCGACGGCCTCCCGGCCGGCGTCGAGCAGGGCGGTGAGACCCACCGGGCCGGCGACGGCGAGCACGAACCCCGCGACGCGCCGCCGGACGGACAACGGGCTCCAGCCGCGACGCGCGACCCTCCCCGACCTCGCGCGCTCGTGGGTGACGAGGTGCACGTCGAGCGAGCCAGAGAGCCGGGCGATCTCCGCGCTCGTCGAGCCGAGGAACGCCTCGCGCCACCGCGAGCGCCGCGACACCCCGACGACGACCATCGTCGCGTTGGCGCCGTGCGCGAAGTCGACGACGGCCGAGGCGACGTCCTCCCCGACGACCGTGTGGAAGGTGCCGCCGAGCGACTCGACGAGCGCGCGGTCGGCCGCGATCGCGGCGGGCGAGGCCGTCGGCAGGCCGTCGGTCGCGAGCACGTGCACGGCGAGCAGCTCCGACCCCGCCGCGCGCTCGGCGATGCGGGCGCCGCGACGCAGCAGCGTCGCGCTCTCCGGCCCGCCGGTGACGGCGACGACGACGCGCTCGCGCGCGGGCCAGGTCCCCGAGATGGCGTGGTCGACGCGGTAGCGCGTGAGGGCGTCGTCGACCCGGTCCGCGAGCCACAGGAGCGCGAGCTCGCGCAGCGCGGTGAGGTTGCCCTCGCGGAAGTAGGACGAGAGCGACGCGTCGATCTGCTCGGCCCGGTAGACGTTGCCGTGCGCGAGCCGTCGGCGCAGCGCCTGGGGAGAGAGGTCGACGAGCTGGATCTGGTCGGCCTCGCGCACCACGTGGTCCGGGACCGTCTCGCGCTGGCGCACGCCCGTGATCGCCTCGACGTCCTCCGTGAGCGACTCCAGGTGCTGCACGTTCACCGTGGTCACGACGTCGATCCCAGCCTCGAGGAGGTCGTGCACGTCCTGCCACCGCTTGGCGTGGCGCGAGCCGGGCGCGTTCGTGTGCGCGAGCTCGTCGACGAGCGCGACGTCCGGGTCGCGCGCGACGACGGCGTCGACGTCGAGCTCGGTGAGCTCGACGCCCCGGTGCCCGACCGCCCGGCGCGGCACCACCTCGAGGTCCCCGATCTTCGCCGCCGTGGCCGGGCGCCCGTGCGTCTCGACGAGGCCCACCACGACGTCGGTCCCCCGCGACCGGCGGCGGTGGGCCTCGTCGAGCATCGCGAACGTCTTGCCGACGCCCGGCGCGGCGCCGAGGTAGACCGTCAGCCTCCCCCGGCGCCGCCCGTCAGGCGCGTCGGCACTCATGTGCGCAGTCCATCACGCCGCACGTCAGGGCGCGTCCGAGCCGGAGGCCGCGAGCTTCTCGAGCGCGAGGTTGAGCGCGAGCACGTTCACCCGCGGGTCGCCCAGCACGCCCGCCACGCGCCCGGCCGCGGCGTCGTCGACCAGAGCGCGCACCGCCGCGTGGTCGAGCCCGCGCGCCGCGGCGACGCGGTCGACCTGCTGGTCCGCGTACTCCGGCGAGACGTGCGGGTCGAGGCCCGAGGCCGACGCCGTGACCGCGTCGGGCGGGACCGTCGCCGGGTCGACGCCGTCCTCCGCGGCGACGGCCGCCCGGCGTTCCTCGATCGCGGCGACGAGGTCGGGGTTGTTCGGGCCGAGGTTCGACCCCGCGGACGCGAGCGTGTCGTAGCCGTCCCCGGCCGCGGACGGGCGGCCGTGGAACCACTCGGGGGCCGTCCCCGGCTCGCCGAACGCCTGGCCGACGAGGGCCGACCCGACGACCGGTGCGCCGTCAACCCCCGTGTCGTCGACCGACGCGGCCCGGGTGCCGTCCGCGCGGACGAGCGAGCCGTTGGCCTGCCACCCGAAGGCGACCTGGCCGACGCCCGTCACCGCGAGCGGGTACAGCCCGCCGAGCAGGACGGTCATCAGGAGCAGGACGCGCAGCCCCGCCCAGGACTGGCGGACGAAGGAGACGGCGCCGCCGGCGGTCGACGGACGCGCGCCGGACGGGACCTGCGAGGAGCTGGGCACGGGAGTTCCTTTCGGCACCGGGCTCAGAAGCCCGGGAGGAGGGACACGAGGAGGTCGACGAGCTTGATCCCGACGAACGGCGCCACGAGGCCGCCGAGCCCGTAGACCAGGAGGTTGCGCCGGAGCAGGGCCGACGCGGACGCCGGGCGGTACCGCACCCCGCGCAGCGCCAGCGGGACGAGCACCACGATGATCAGCGCGTTGAAGATCACGGCCGAGAGGATCGCGGACTGGGGGCTCGACAGGCGCATGACGTTGAGCACCTCGAGCGCGGGGAACGCGCCCAGGAACATCGCGGGCAGGATCGCGAAGTACTTGGCGACGTCGTTCGCGACGGAGAACGTGGTCAGCGCGCCGCGCGTGATGAGGAGCTGCTTGCCGATCTCGACGATCTCCAGGAGCTTCGTGGGGTTCGAGTCGAGGTCGACCATGTTGCCCGCCTCCTTGGCGGCCGTCGTCCCGGTGTTCATCGCGACGCCGACGTCGGACTGCGCGAGCGCGGGCGCGTCGTTCGTCCCGTCGCCGGCCATCGCGACGAGCCGCCCACCCTCCTGCTCGCGTCGGATGAGCGCGAGCTTGTCCTCGGGCGTGGCCTCGGCGAGCACGTCGTCCACGCCCGCCTCGGCCGCGATGGCCCGCGCGGTGATCGCGTTGTCGCCC
>JAQSXO010000416.1 GCA_029256625.1 Cellulosimicrobium sp.
CGCCGGGCCCGTGACCGTCGCGATCGAGCGGCGCGTCCTGCCCGAGAACGTCCCCGCCGTCACGCGCTGGGTGCAGCACGGCGTCAACCTCGCCAACCGCTACCCGGGCTTCCTCGGCTCGGGCTGGGTGCGCGCGTCCGCGGGGTCGCACGACTGGCACATGCTCTACCGGTTCGCGGACGCCGCGACGCTCGACGCGTGGGAGACCTCCCCCGACCGGGTGGGCTGGCTCGCGCAGGGCCGGGACCTCGTCGAGGAGACCCGGGTCGAGCGCCGCACGGGCATCGAGGGCTGGTTCGACGCCCCGACCGCGAGCACACCGGCCCGCACGGCCGAGGTGGCCGCGACCGCGCCCCCGCGCTGGAAGCAGTCGGTGAGCATCTGGCTCGGGTTCTTCCCGGTGAACCTCGCGTTCACGCTGCTCGTCGGGAGCCTGGTCCCGGCGTGGGACGCCGTGCCCGTCGTCCCGCGCGTGCTCGCCACGACGCTCGTCCTCACGCCGGTCATGACGTACCTGGTGCTGCCGCGCGTGACGCGGTTGCTCGCCCCGTGGCTCGCCCGCCCGCCGCGGTCCGGGCCGCGTCGCTCGCGTCCCGCGGCCCGGAGGTGACCACCCGGCGCCCTGCCTAGCCTGGGGGGATGGACACCGAGATCGAGAACACGACCGACGTCCTCGTCACCCTCGGTGCGGTCGCGGCGGGCGTCCTGCTGGCGTTCGTCCTGGGGACGGTGATCTCCGCGGTGGTCCGCCGGGCGGGCCGGCGCAGCGAGCTCGCCCGCGACCTCTCGCGGCGGCTGCGCCGACCGGACCGGGCGGTGCTCACCGTCGTCGCGGTGTGGCTCGCGGTCCGCCTGACCACGGACGCCGACACGCCGTGGCGCCCCGCGGTCGAGCACCTCCTGCTCATCGCGCTCATCGTCGTCGGCGCGTGGTGGGTGGGCGCGATCGCGTTCGTGCTCGAGGACTCCGCGCTCCAGCGCTACCGCGTGGACACCGTGGACAACCGGCACGCGCGCCGCGTCCGCACCCAGATCACCGTGCTGCGCCGGCTGACCGTCGCCGTGATCGTCGTCTGCGCGGTCGCGGGCATCCTGCTGACGTTCCCGGCGGCCCGCGCGGCCGGCGCGAGCCTGCTGGCGTCCGCGGGGCTCATCTCGATCGTCGCGGGCCTCGCGGCCCAGACGTCGCTCGCGAACGTGTTCGCGGGCATGCAGATCGCGTTCACGGACGCGATCCGCGTGGACGACGTCGTGGTGCTCGAGGGCGAGTGGGGCCGGATCGAGGAGATCACCATGACGTACGTCGTGGTGCACCTCTGGGACGACCGCCGCCTCATCATGCCGTCGACGTACTTCACGACGACGCCGTTCCAGAACTGGACCCGGCGCGCCGCCGACCTGCTGGGCACCGTCGAGCTCGACCTCGACTTCGAGGTGCCGGTGGGCCCGATGCGGGCCGAGCTGCGGCGCCTCCTCGCGCTCACCGACCTGTGGGACGAGCGCGTGGGCATCCTCCAGGTGACCGACGCCGTCGGGGGCCTCGTGCGGGTGCGCGCGCTCGTGAGCGCACGTGACGCGCCGACCCTGTTCGACCTGCGGTGCTTCGTGCGCGAGGGCCTGGTCGACTGGCTGCAGCGCGCGGCGCCGCAGGGCCTGCCCCGCACGCGCCTCGAGCGGGCGGCCGACGCGCTGGAGGTCGGCGGGACCGACGAGCGGGAGACGCGCGGTGCCGGAGGGCCGGACGGCGCAGAGGCGCCCGGCGGGCTCGACCGCGACGCCGCGGACGACGGCGCGCCCGTCGCCCCCGCGCGACCGCCCCGGCTCCCCGCCGAGCGCGGCTCGCGCCGCGCCGACGCGCCCGTCGTCCTCGGGACGATCCGCCGAGCGGGCCGGGGCGCGGGCGCCGCGCCGAGCGAGGACCCGACGCGGCTCGTGGGCGTCGTCCCGGGCCCGTCCGGCGGCCCGGGCCGTCCCGGTGGCGCGGACGACGGGAGCGCCGCCGACGCCGAGGTGCCGGGCGGCACCCGGCCACTGCCCGCCGTCGGGCACGACGACACGCACGACGACGCTACGCCCGAGGCCGCCGAGTCCGCCTTCTTCAGCGGCACGCCCGAGGGCGAGGAGCGCTCCCGGGCGTTCGCCGGGCCCGGTCAGGACGTCATCGACGAGCGTGAGCGCACGGCCGAGCACGGCGTCGTGCCCGACGACGAGTCCGAAGGGCCGGCCACGTCGGGTGCGGGCGGCGAGCGCGAGGACGGCGACCACGGAGACGGTCGACCCCTCGGTCGCCCCCTCGGCTGACGACCGGGCGCACCGTGCCGCGCGCGGGTCCTGGGCCCGGCCGCGGGCGAGCCGCCGTCAGCCGAGTCCCGGGACCTCGACCGTCGCGTCGGCGTAGGGGGCGACGAGGAGCGTCGCCGTGGCCCACCCGCGCGTGAGGAGCCCGGTGTCGGAGTCGGGCTCGGAGTGGCGCTCCGTACCGGAGTACTGGAGCACGAGGTGCCGGTCGCCGTCCTCGTGGATGTTCGCCTGCACGAGGCCGAACGTGGCGAGGGGCGCCTGCCGCAGCCCTCGCAGCCGGTCCGGCGGGACGTCGGGGACGTTGACGTTGAGCGTGCGCCGGTCGAGCGGGACGTCGTCCGAGGCGGCGCCGTCCATCCACGCGAGCACGTGGTCGGTGACCAGGCGCGCGGTGTCCCAGTGCTGCGGTTCCGCCGCGTCGACCGAGACGGCGAGCGAGCGGATCCCGTGCGTCATCGCCGACAGCGCGGCGCCGACCGTCCCCGAGTGCAGGATCGCGTTGCCGGTGTTGGCGCCCTTGTTCGCCCCCGAGAGCACGAGGTCCGGGCGCGGGCCGAACCCGCCGTAGGCGGCGACGAAGGCGATGAGCGCCGGGGCGGCCCGCACGGCGTACGACGTCACGCCGTCGGGCAGGCCGGGCGCGGGCCTGGCCTCCACCGCGAGCCGGCCGTCGCGCTCGGCGCCGAGCAGGGACGCGCTCGCGCCCGAGGACTCGCGGGCGGGCGCGGCGACGACGACCTCGTAGCCGGCGTCGAGCGCCGCCCCGGCGAGCACCGCCAGTCCGGGGGAGTCGATCCCGTCGTCGTTGGTCACGAGGGCGCGCACGGTGGTTCTCCTCTGTCGTCGGGGTCGGTCGGGACGTTCGGGGTTCGGGGTCAGGCAGGGGCCTCGCGCACCGTGATGCGGCGCGCGAGACGTTCGATCTGGTCGCGGCGCCCGGTCCCGAGCCCGCGACGCGTGACGTTGAGCGCGCCCGCCGCGGCGCCGAGGCGCACCGCGCCGGGCAGGTCGAGGCCGCGACCGAGCCCGACGGCGATGCCCGCCGTCATGGAGTCGCCCGCGCCCCGGTGGTCGACGGTCGTGATGCGCGGCGTGCGCACGGTGTACGTGTGCTCGCGCGTCACGAGCAGCGAGGGGTCGTGCGCGCGCGAGACGACGACCGCG
>JAQSXO010000417.1 GCA_029256625.1 Cellulosimicrobium sp.
GGCACGGACCCGCGCCCGGTCCCCGACCACGCCGAGGCCCCCAAGGACCACGGCGAGCAGCGACGCGCGCGCCGTCGCGGTGCCCACCGGGTCGAGCCCCCACGCGCTGAGCGCGAGCTCGACGTCCACGACCGCGAGCACGACGGCGAGCGCCGCGACCGCCTCGGCGGACGAGCGCAGCCCCCGCGAGCGCAGGAGCACCGCGGCAGCGACCGTGAGCACCGTGACGACCCCGGTCACGAGGGCGCGCAGGGCGAGGTCGTCGGCGAACGTGAAGAAGACGAAGACGACCGTCGCGACGGCGAGGAGCCCGGCCCCCGCACCCGCGAGGACCGGCTGGAGGCCCACGGAGCGCGACGGCGCCGCACCCGGCACGTCGACGCCGCGCGGTCCCGCCACCGCGGGAACCGACGGAGCCGGCCCGGCTGCCCCGGGACGGGTCGGAACCGGGCGGTGCGGCCCGAGCGCGGGCCCGGTTCCGACCGCCGGCACCGGGGACGGTGTGCGCGGGCCGGCCGGCCCACGGCCTGCCGGGTCGAGCGGGCGCATCGCCCGCGGCGGGCCGGCGGGGACCGGGCGTACGCCGGGCGGCGGGGCGACCGCCGTGCGGGCCGCCCACGCCGCGGCCTCGGGCTGGCTCGCACGCAGGGCGTCGAGCGCGACCTGTCGGCGCGAGAGCGCGTCGGCCGCGTCGCTCGACGCCGCGGCGACCTCGAACGCGAGCGGGCCGGTGAGGTCGAGCAGGCACCGGTCGCAGCGGGACGACCGCAGCGTCGCGGCGCACGCGGGGCAGGAACGCGTCTCGGGCAGCCGCGCCAGCGCGACGTCGACCCACGGCTCTCTCATGACGGACATCCTGGCGAACCTGTGAGGCTCCTGGGGACGAGTCCACAGGGGGTCGCGTGGCGGTCCGGTGAAGGGTCCCGGCGGGCGCGGGCCCGGGGGCGTCGTCCGGCCGTCAGCCGCCGAGGCCGGCCACGAGCGCGCGGGTGAGCGGCGCGTCCACGCCCGCGCGGTCGGCGGCCCGGACGATCGCACCGCCGATGGCGTCCACCTCGAGCGGCCGCCCGGCCTCGGCGTCGCGCAGCATGGACGACTTGGCCTCGGGCTCGAAGCGGTCGTAGAAGGCGAGCGTCCGCGCGGGGTCCGACGGCGCCCCGCTCGCCGCGGCGACCGCCGCGACCTCGCGCACGAGCGCCTCGAGCTCGGCGCGGTGCGTGGTCCGCACCTCGCCGATCGGGGCGCGGTGCGTCGTCGTGAGCAGGGCGAACGGCGCGAGGAAGCCGAGCTTGGCCCACATCAGCACCGTCTCGTCGGGGTGAACCGTGGTCGAGATGCCGGCCCCGTCCAGGAGCGCGCGCACGGCCTCCACCCGCTCGGGCGGGACGCCGCCGGGCGCGAGGTCGACGTCGGTGAACGCGCTCGTGTGCTCGATCTCGCCCGGTGCGACGCGCGTCGACTCGACGCGGATCGTCGCGGGGAGCACGCGCTCGGCCCCGTACCGCGCGCGCAGCACGTCGAGGTGGTCGAGCCCGTTGAGGAACGGGACGACGACGCCGTCGCCGAGCGCCTCGGGCGGGACGCGGTCGAGCGCGTCGTCGAGCGCGGTCTGCTTGACCGCCACGAGGACGACGTCGACCGGCTCGTCGAGCCGCGTGGCCGCCCGCGCGGGGACGTGGACCTCGCCCACCTGGCGGCTGCGCACGTGCACCCCGTGCTCGGTCAGGGCCGCCGCCGTGGCCTCCCCCGCGAGGAACGTCACGTCGGCCCCGGACCGCGCGAGCAGCGCGCCCACCAGCCCGCCGACCCCGCCCGGCCCCAGCACCGCTGCCCCGCGGCGGCCCCGGCCGCTCGTCGTCTCCGTCACCGTCGTCCTCCCGTCGTTCGGCTCGTCCCGTCCGGACGGGCAGGGACGCCCCGCCGTCACGCCGCGGGGACCTCGACCCTACCCACGGGGACGGACGCCACCGACGCGGTGCCGGGCACGGTGAGCGCCGCGATGGCCGTGGTGACCGGGATCGCGAGGACGAGGCCGATCGAGCCGACGAGCGTGCGCACGACCTCCTCCGCGATCTCGCCCGAGGTGAGGCTCGTGGCGAGGTTCTGGTCGGACAGGTAGACCGCCATGAGCAGCGGCAGCGCCGCGCCGACGTAGGCGAACGCGATCGTGTAGACGGTCGAGGCGATGTGGTCGCGTCCGATGCGCATCGCGCGCGCGAACAGCTCGCGCCGAGTCGCGAGCGGCGCGACCGCCCGCAGCTCCCACACGGCCGACGCCTGGGTGATGGTCACGTCGTTGAGCACGCCCATGCCCGCGAGCACGATGCCGCACAGCACGACGCCCTGGATGTCGAGCGAGGGCGCGTACTGCGGGATCCACAGGGACTCCTCCGAGGTGAGGCCGGTGATGTTCGAGGCGCCCGATCCCCACCACCCCAGCAGCGCCGTGATCGCGAGCCCGACGAGCGTGCCGAGCAGCGCCGTCGACGTGCGCGCGGTGAAGCCGTGCGCGACGTACAGCACGACGAACATGACGAGCGACGACGTCACGAGCGCGACGCCCAGCGCGTTCTGCCCCGTGAGCAGCGCGGGCAGCGTGAACCACGTGATGACGACGAACGCGCCCGCGAGCCCGGCGAGCGCGGCGAGGCCGCGCCAGCGCGCGACGGCCAGCACCACGACGGCGTAGGCGATCGCGAGGACCCCGATGGGCAGCCCGCGCTCGAAGTCCATGAACACGTACGGGCTCACGCCCGCCCCGACCGCCTCGGCGATGTAGAGGACGCGGAGCCGGTCGCCCTCGTCGAACCCGTAGGCGACGTACTCGGGCGGCGCGCCGACGGTGATCGCGTCGCCACCCACGTCCTCGCCGCCCGCGCGCGACCCCTCGTCGAGGCGGGCGGGGACCTCGCCCGTCTCCGGGTCGATCGGCCCGGTGACGGTGGCGCGCAGGACGGTGCTCCCCTCGGCCGCGACGGGGATGCGGTCCGGCACGTCGGCGGACGCCGGCCACAGCGCGACCAGTCCGGCGAGCGTCGCGAGCAGGGCCGGGACGAGGAACGCCGCGAGCGTCAGGCGCACGCGCCGCGTCGCCGGCGCGGCCGGCCCGTGCGCGTGGCCGTGCGGGTCGGCGCGCGACCGCCCGGGCTGCTCGCGGCGCTCCCGGCGCCCCGGGACGGGGCCGGACGTCAGGTCGGGGCTCGGCTCGCTCACCCGAGGATGCTGCCACGGCGGGCCGACGGCGCGTGGTGGCACGCGCCGTCGGGCACCGCGCTCCTCACTCGGGGAGCGTCACGTATCCGCGGCGCACGCCCGCGACGAGACGGCGCGGGAGGGTGACCTCGCGCCCGTCGACGACGACGGTCACGAGCTCGGGCACCTGCGCCTTCCACTGCGATCGGCGGGCACGGGTGTTGGAGCGGGAGAGCTTGCGCTTGGGCACGGCCA
>JAQSXO010000418.1 GCA_029256625.1 Cellulosimicrobium sp.
CTCCCCGTACGCCTGCTTGTGCCGGGCCGCGTCGCGCGCGGCGAGCGTCGCGGCGTCGGGCGCGAGCACGACGGCGTAGCACGGGCGGGTGCGCACGCGCGCCGTGAACCGCTCCAGGTCGGGCCCCAGGAGGATGTCCTGGACGACGGCGACCACGCCGGCCGCGGCGTACGTGTCCGCGGCCTGGGCCGCGAGCTGCTGTCGCAGGTCGAGCTGCGAGCGGGCCGCGGCCGAGAGGGGCGGCGCCATCGACGCCTGACCGCTCACGACGAGCCGCCGGAACAGGTCGCCGCGCACGTGCGCCGCGAGCGGGAACGTCCGCGCGAGCGCCTCGGCGACTGTCGACTTGCCCGAGGCCATCGCCCCGGTGACGACGAGGACGGGGGCCGGGCCGGCCGCGGGAACGACGGCGTCGGTCGGGGGCGAGGAGGACATGGCGGGACCGTACGTCGTCGGCCCGTGCCCGGGCCACGGGATTCCCCGGAGCGCGCACGGGGAGGCCCCGGCCCCTGTCCCGGACCGGGGCCTCCGCACGCGCCGCGCTAGTGCGTGACCGCCTTCTCGGCGCCCGCGCCCGTGAGCGAGCGGACCTCCATCTCGGCGAACTTCTCCGGGTGCGGCTTCTCCTTGCTGAGCAGCGTCCCGAGGATCCCGAGCAGGAACGCGAGCGGGATGGAGATGATGCCGGGGTTGCTCAGCGGGAAGATCGCGAAGTCGATGTCGGTGTTCTTGATCATCGACAGGCTCGCGCCCGTGACCGGGTCGACCTTGCCGGACACGACGGGCGAGAGCGCGATGAGCACGACGCACGAGACGAGCCCGCCGTACATGCTCCACAGCGCCCCGGACGTGTTGAACCGCTTCCAGAACAGCGAGTAGAGGATCGTCGGCAGGTTCGCGCTCGCGGCGACCGCGAACGCGAGCGCCACGAGGAACGCCACGTTCTGGCCCTGGGCGAAGATGCCGCCGAGGATCGCGAGGATCCCGATGACGACGACGGTGATGCGCGCGACCTTGACCTCGCCGTCGGGCTTCACCTCGCCCCGCTTGATGACGTTGGCGTAGATGTCGTGCGCGAAGCTGGCCGCCGCGGTGATCGTCAGGCCTGCCACGACGGCGAGGATCGTCGCGAACGCCACGGCGGAGATGAAGCCGAGCAGGATCTCGCCGCCGAGCGCGAACGCGAGCAGCGGCGCCGCCGAGTTCACGCCGCCTGGTGCCGCGCTGATCGTCTCCGGTCCCACGAGCGCCCCGGCCCCGTACCCGAGCACGAGCGTGAACAGGTAGAAGATGCCGATGAGCCAGATCGCCCACACGACCGAGCGGCGGGCCTCCTTGGCCGAGGGCACGGTGTAGAAGCGCATGAGCACGTGCGGCAGCCCGGCCGTGCCGAGCACGAGGGCCAGGGCGAGCGAGAGGAAGTCGAGCTTCGTCGTGCCGGTCGCGCCGTACTGCTTGCCCGGCTCGATGAGCGCCTCCCCACCCGGGCCGGCCTTGTCGATCGCGCCCTGGAGCAGGTCGGACAGGTTGAAGCCGAACTTGGCGAGGACCCACACCGTCATGACCGCGGCGCCCGCGATGAGCAGCACGGCCTTGATGATCTGCACCCACGTGGTGCCCTTCATGCCGCCGACCAGCACGTAGAGGATCATGAGCGCGCCCACGACCGCGACCACGATGCTCTGCCCCGCGGTCGTGGAGACGCCGAGCAGGAGGGCCACGAGCCCGCCCGCACCGGCCATCTGCGCGAGCAGGTAGAAGAACACGACGGCCAGCGTCGCGATCGCCGCCGCCATCCGCACGGGGCGCTGCCTGAGCCGGAACGACAGCACGTCGGCCATCGTGAACTTGCCGGTGTTGCGCAGCAGCTCGGCGACGAGCAGCAGCGCGACGAGCCACGCGACGAGGAACCCGATCGAGTAGAGGAAGCCGTCGTACCCGTTGATCGCGATGGCGCCGCAGATCCCGAGGAAGCTCGCGGCGGAGAGGTAGTCGCCCGCGATGGCGGTGCCGTTCTGCGGCCCGGTGAACGAGCGTCCGCCCGCGTAGTAGTCCGCGGCGGACCTGTTCTGCCGCGACGCGCGCAGCACGATGACGAGCGTCACGGCGACGAAGACGCCGAAGATCGCGACGTTGACGACCGGGTTCCCGACGTCGGTGGCCTCCGCGGCCAGGAGGCGCGCGCTCACAGCTCGTCCTCCTCGATCTCCCGGCGCAGCTCGTCGGCCGCGGCGTCGAAACGCTTGTTGGCCCAGCGCGCGTAGATCATGGTGATCGCGAACGTGGACACGAACTGGCCGAGGCCGAAGAGCAGCCCGACGGTGACGTTCCCCCACACCCGGATGCTCATGAAGTCGTGCGCGTAGTTCGCCAGCAGGACGTAGACGAAGTACCACACGAGGAACAGCGCGGTCATGGGGAACACGAAGTTCCGGAAGCGTCTGCGCAGGTCCTGGAACTCGGGCGAGCGTTGCACGCGCTGGTAGTCGGTCTCTTCGGCGGGCCCCGTTCCGGGGACGGCCGTCACGTCGGTCATGACGCCTCCGTTGGCTCATTCCGTGGACTGACACAGAGCCCGCACCCGCAGACGGCCACCTGTCGACGCGACCGCACGCGACGCTGCGTGCCCGGGGCGACGTTCCGCCCCCGGCACAATGTGCCGTAGATCACTTCTGTCCGCAAGAACCTGGCGCGGCCGGTCGGGCGCCCGCCCCCGACGCGTCAGACGCGCACGTACTCCAGGTCGGTGATGACGCGACCGGCGTTCTCGCCCTTGCGCTCGAACCCGGTGAGCACCCGGCCCTCGAAGCGCGGTGCCACGCCGCGCGGGCCGTGGACGTTGCGCAGCCCCGGCGCGGCATCGAGGACCTGGATCATCTGCTCGGCGTACTCGGCCCAGTCCGTGGCGAGCCGCAGCGTGCCGCCGGGCCGGTCGTCGTCGACGTCCCCCGGGGCCCGCAGGACGCGCTCGGCGAGCGCCGCGAACGACGGCGCCACGAGGCGCCGCTTGTGGTGGCGGGACTTGTGCCACGGGTCGGGGAAGAAGATCCACAGCTCGTCGACGCTCCCCGCGGGCAGCGTCGTGGCCAGCAGCTCGGCCGCGTTCGCCTGGACCAGGCGCACGTTCGCCAGGTCGCGCTGGGACGCGCGCAGCACGGTCTGCGCGAGGCCCGGCGCGTAGACCTCGACGGCGAGGAAGTCGGTGCCCGGCTCGCGCTCGGCCGCCGCGACCACGGCCTCGCCCTGGCCCGAGCCGATCTCGACGACGAGACGCGCGTCGCGTCCGAACGTCCCCGCGACGTCGAGCACGAAGCCGGGGTCGACGGACGTCCGCGCGACGTCGCGCGGCACGTCGACCACGGAGCGGTCCCGGTGGTCGTCCCACGCCCGCTGCTGGGGCGGGGCGAGGCGCCCGCGGCGTCGCACGAACGACACGGGCTG
>JAQSXO010000419.1 GCA_029256625.1 Cellulosimicrobium sp.
CCGGAACTCCTCCCAGTCGGGGTGCTCGCTCCCGGAGGCGGCACGGAACGTCTCGACGAGCTCGTCGGCGGCGGCGTCGTGCGGGTCCAGGGCGACCGCGCTCAGCTCGGCGTCGCCCTCGACGACGGCGTAGCTCCAGAAGTCCTCGGCGCTCACCTGGAGCGAGACGCGTGGGTCGCGCGCGGCGTTCCGGGTCTTGGCACGGTCCGCGGTGACGGAGACGCGCGCGACGCCCGCCTCCGCGTCCCACGCGTACAGCACGTTGGACAGCTGGGGTCGGCCGTCCTTCTTGATGGTCGCGAGGACACCCTGGTGGCGCGCGGCGACGAGGGTGAGGAGGGCAGGCTCTCCGAGCCCGGCGGCGGCGTGAGGGGCGGCGGTGGCGTCGGTCGTGCCGACGGCGTCGGTGCTCATGACAGCCCAACCCCGCGGCGCCCGCAGGACATTCCCGACATGCCCGGGACGGCCGAGGCTCGCCCGCCGGGTGGGGACCTCTCCCCACCCGGACCTGTGGACGGCGCCCGGTCCGGCGAGGGTCGCGCTGGCATACTGGGCCGGGTTCGCCGGGGGCTCGCGACGCTCCGTCCACCCCTCCGGCCGCGCACGGGACCACACCCGCACGACCCACGCACGACCCGGAGGACGATCGATGGCCGCAGGGCACGGCAGCATCTCGACGCAGGACCTCGACCGCGCGAGCCACCTGCTCAAGCGCGTCGGCCAGGTCTTCGACCAGCGCGTCGTCGGCCAGGACGCGCTGCGCACCGCGCTCGTCAGCTCGCTCCTCGCGGGCGGCCACATCCTGCTCGAGTCCGTCCCGGGACTGGCCAAGACGACGGCGGCGCAGACGCTCGCCGCAGCGGTCGACGGCTCGTTCCACCGCATCCAGTGCACGCCCGACCTCATGCCGAACGACATCGTCGGCACGCAGATCTTCAACTACGCGACCGGCGAGTTCACGACCCAGCTCGGCCCGGTGCACGCCAACGTCGTGCTGCTGGACGAGATCAACCGCTCGTCGGCCAAGACGCAGTCGGCGATGCTCGAGGCGATGCAGGAGAAGCAGACGTCGATCGGCGGCGAGAACTTCGCGCTGCCGGACCCGTTCATGGTGCTCGCGACGCAGAACCCCATCGAGGAGGAGGGCACCTACGTGCTCCCCGAGGCCCAGATGGACCGCTTCCTCATGAAGGAGGTGCTCACCTACCCGACGCCGCCGCAGGAGCTCGAGATCCTCCAGCGCATCGCGACCGGGCAGATGACGCAGCCCCTCACCGCGCAGCCGATCTCGCTCGACGACGTCCGCTTCCTGCGCGGCCTGGTCGACGACGTGTACGTGGACGACTCCATCAAGCGCTACGTCGTCGACCTCATCAACACGACGCGGTTCTCCGGCCCGCGGCCGATCCCCGGCCTCGACCGCCACGTGCGCGTCGGCGCGTCGCCGCGTGGCGGCATCGCGCTCATGCGCGTGGGCCAGGCGCTCGCGATCCTCGCGGGCCGCGCGTACGTCATCCCGGACGACATCAAGGCCGTGCGCTACTCGGTGCTGCGCCACCGCCTGGTGCGCACGTTCGACGCGCTCGCCAACGACGTGCCGCCGGAGCAGCTCGTGGACGCGGTGTTCGACGCCGTCCCGACGCCCTGAGCGACCTTCTCCCCCTCCTCGAGAGAGCACCACGTGCCCGACGTCTCCCGTCTCGCCCAGGTCCGGGCCCGGCTCGACCTCCCGGTCGCGCGCCGGGCGTCCGGCCTGCTCGAGGGACGGCACCGGTCGGTCTTCAAGGGGCACGGCCAGGACTTCGACGACCTGCACCTGTACGCCCCGGGCGAGGACGTCGGCGACATCGACTGGAAGTCGTCGGCGCGCGCCGGGCTGCCGATCATCCGCCGGTTCGTCCGGGAGTCGAACCTCAACCTCGTGCTCGTCGTCGACACCGGCCGCACGATGGGCGCGACCGCGCCGAGCGGCGAGACCAAGGCGGAGATCGCGGGCTTCTGCTGCGCGCTCGTCGCGTACCTCGCGCGCGACCGGGGCGACCGGGTCGCGCTCGTCGCGGGCGACGCCGAGCGTCTCGCGCAGCTTCCGCCGCGCGCCAGCACGCGCGACCTCGAGGTGCTGCTGCGCACCGTCGAGGACCTGTGGCGACCCGACGCGCCACCGAGCGACCTGGCGCGGCCGCTCGACCGGGCCCGGTCCGCCTTCCGGCGCCGCTCGCTGATCGTGGTCGTGACCGACGAGGCACGACCCGCCGCCGAGCACGAGCAGCTCCTGCGGTCGTTGCGCGTGCGCCACGAGGTCATGGTCGTCCAGGTCGCGGACCTCTCCCCCGTCGGCGCGGGCGCGGGCCCGCACGCCACCGGCGAGGTCGCGGACGTCGACGGGACGCTGCGCCTGCCGGCGTTCCTGCGTGGCCGGGCCGCGCTCGCCGAGCCCGCGGCCCGGGCCCTCGCCGCGCGGCGCGCCGAGGTCGCGGAGCGGCTGCGCACCCTCCAGGTCGAGGGCGTGCTCGTCGAGGGGTCGGACGACGTGGTGCAGCGGTTCGTCGAGCTCCTGGGGAGGCAGAAGCGTGCCCGTCGATGAGCTCGTCGACCCCGTGGGCTACTCGGGGTGGTGGACCGTCCTGGGGATCGTGCTGATCCTCGCGGCGGCCGCCGTCGTGTTCCTGGTCGTCTGGCTGACGCGCGCGAGCGCGGCCGAGAAGGCCGCGCCGCCGCCCGCGCCCCTGCTCCCCACCGGCCCGTACGACCCCTTCGCGTCGCTGCGCGCCGAGTACGAGCGGCGGCTGGACGCCGTCGCGGAGCGGTTCCGCGCGGGCGAGCTCGACGAGCGCACGCTGCACCTCGCGCTCTCGGCCGAGATGCGGGGCTTCGCCACGGGCCGGCTGGGCCAGGACGCGTCGTCCATGACGCTCTCGGAGATGCAGCAGCTCGCCGAGGCAGGCCGCCTGACGCAGCTCATCGCGCGCTACTACCGGCCGTCTTTCGCGGACCACGACAACGACCCGGCGGCCCGCTCGACCGACGCCGAGGACTCGATCG
This sequence comes from Cellulosimicrobium sp., assembly GCA_029256625.1. Taxonomy (GTDB): domain Bacteria; phylum Actinomycetota; class Actinomycetes; order Actinomycetales; family Cellulomonadaceae; genus Cellulosimicrobium. The sequence goes on from JAQSXO010000419.1 coordinate 3,043, forward strand.
ACCGCGCGCGGTCGGTGGTGCGCGGATGGTGAGGCAGGCGCTCGCGGCGAGTGCCGCCGTCGTCCCCGGGCCGCAGGGGTCGTCGATCCTCTGGCCGTGGCTGTGGGGCGCGCTCGTCGTCGCCGTCCTCGCCGCGGGCGCGCTCGCCTGGTGGCTCGCCCGGCGCCGTCGTGCGCGCGACGCCGAGGGTGACGTGCTCTGGGTCGCGAACTCCGACTACCTCGCGCGCGTCCCCGCCTTCGCGGCGTGGGTGCGCCGCTACCGCGTGCTGCAGGGCCTCACGGTGGCGGGACTGCTCGTCGCGGTCGTCGGTGCCGGGGCGGTGGCGGCGCGGCCGGTCGAGACGGACGTCGTCGTCGACCGCCTCGGCACGCGCGACATCGTGCTGTGCCTCGACGT
>JAQSXO010000023.1 GCA_029256625.1 Cellulosimicrobium sp.
GAGACGGTGTTCGCGTGGGGCCGCGGCGAGCCCGGCCGTCGCATGCCGGGTGGCCCCGACGGCGCCGAGTTCCTCGCCCGCTACGACGACGCCGTCGCGGCCGTCGCGCGGACCGGGTGGGAGACCGCCGTCGTCGTGTCGCACGGTGCGGCGATCCGCGCGTGGGCGTGTGCGCGCGCCGCGGGCGTCGACGTCGACAGGCTCGCGTGGACCCCGCTCGCGAACACCGGGCTTGTCGAGGTTGAGGGAGACCCGGCGTCGGGCTGGCGGTTCGTCGGGCTGAGCGACGGGCCGCTGGGCGGCGCGTTCCTCGACGACCTCGTCGCGGAGGACCCGACGGGCGAGTCCGTCGACGAGGAGGAGCGCCGCGCCGCGGCGGACGACTGACCTCTACCGCCCGGCGCGTCGTCGCAGCTCGGCGGACATCCACGGGTAGGGGTCGACGAGCGCCTCGCGCCCTGCGCGTACGTCGTCACGGAGCGCGCGCAGGATGCCGCTCGCGACGTAGAAGCGTCCGCGGGTGTTGCCGACGGCGTCGAGCAGCCCGGTCTGGACGAGGCGTCGCAGGTCGCGGGTGGCGGTCTGGTCCTCGATCGCCGCGTGCTTGGCGTACGACGGACGCGTGACCCGGTACCCGAGCGCGGCGTCGAACAGCGCGTCGGCGGACCGCTCGGGCACTCCGTGATCTGCGACGATCGCGTCCAGCGCACGCCACGTCGTCTCCGCCTCCCGGAAGCGACGTCGGAGGGTCTGCGCCTGCATGTGGTGCGCCCGCAGGGTGAACTTGATCCAGAGGGTCGCGTCGTTCTGAGGTCGCCAGGCGCCCTCGCCCGTGACGGCCAGGACGCGGTAGTAGTCCTCCCTGTTGCTCCCCAACCACTCCTCGATGCTCGAGAAAGTGGGCTCAAGCTCGCGGTCCTGGCCCAGCACCATGGTCTGGAGCGCCCGCGCCATGCGGCCGTTGCCGTCCCGGAAGGGGTGGATCATCACGAGGTTCAGGTGCGCCATCGCCGCGTCCACCATCGCGTCGGCGCCCTCGTGCCGGATCGTCGCGACGAAGGACTCGACGAGCCCCGGGACCTCCTCCGCGGGCGGCCCCTCGTAGACGGTCTGGTCAGCCGCTTCGTCCCGGACGTACACGGCGCCCGGGCGGAAATGGCCCGGGTCTGCTCCGAGGTCGTGCTCCAGCAGCATGAAGTGCAGGGAGCGCAGCGTCTGGGTCGTGAGCACGAACTCCGGGTCGGGCGTCATGCGCAGGATGTAGGTCATCATCCGGCGGTACCCCATGATCTCGGCCCAGGTCTGCTGGTCCGCCGTCAACGGAGGTTCGTCGTCGACGGCGGCGACGGCGTCCTGGTCCGACACGGTGTAGCCCTCGATCGTGTTCGAGCCCTGGATCGCTCGTGCCTGCGTGGTCCGGCGCATGCCGTTCGACCAACGGCGCGGGACGCGCAGGACGTCCGCGAGCGACTCCCGCAGCGAACGGACGTCGTCGATGACGGCCAGGTCTTCGAGGTCGGTGTCGGGCGTGCGGTAGATCGGCGGGAGCATCGGGCTCGTCTCCTGTGTCGCAATGATCAAATCATTACGTCACATCCTAGCCGGATGTCGTAATGATTTGATCATTGCGTCATCCCAACGCATCGCACAGATCTAGCGGTCGTCACGTTCGTGACATACGCTCGACGGATGGCCGACGCACCGCTGCCCGCGCCGAACGAGCGCGCTCTCGAGTTCGACATCGTCACGGACCTCCGCGAGCAGATGACGTACGGGTCGTACCTGCACCTCGACACGCTGCTCGCCGCGCAGGAGCCCGTGAGCGACCCCGAGCACCACGACGAGATGCTGTTCATCGTCCAGCACCAGACGACCGAGCTCTGGCTCAAGCTCGTGCTGCACGAGCTGCTCTCCGCGCGCGACCTCCTCGCCGCCGACGAGCTGGGCGCCGCGCTCAAGCGCATCGCGCGCGTCAAGCACGTGCAGCGCACGCTCACCGAGCAGTGGTCCGTCCTCGCGACGCTCACCCCGAGCGAGTACGCGCAGTTCCGCGGGTTCCTCGGGCACGCGTCCGGCTTCCAGTCGTGGCAGTACCGCGCGGTCGAGTTCCTGCTCGGCAACAAGAACGCGCGCATGCTCGACGTGTTCGACGCCGAGCCCGACGCGCGCGCCGAGCTCGCGCGCCTGCTCGCGGAGCCGAGCGTCTACGACGAATTCCTGCGCCACCTCGCCCGGCACGGCCACGAGGTGCCGCAGCGCGTGCTCGACCGCGACGTCACCGTCGCGCACACGCTCGACGACGACCTCGTCGAGGTCTTTCGCCGCATCTACGACGACCCCGAGACGCACTGGTCCGAGTACGAGACGTGCGAGGAGCTCGTCGACCTCGAGGACAACTTCCAGCTCTGGCGGTTCCGCCACATGAAGACGGTGCTGCGCATCATCGGCACCAAGCGCGGCACGGGCGGGTCGAGCGGCGTCGGGTTTCTCCAGAAGGCGCTCGACCTCACGTTCTTCCCCGAGCTGTTCGCGGTGCGCACCGAGATCGGGCGGTCGTGAGCGGCGAGCGCCTCGGCCGGGCGGCCGACGGCGGCACGTGGCTCCCGCCGTTCGTCGACGCGCACGTGCACCTCGGCCTCGTCGACCCCGTCGCGGTGCGGCGCGGCGGGATCGCCGTCGTGCACGACCTGGGGTGGGTGCCCGACGTCGCGCGCACGTGGCCCGGTCGGCCCGGCTTCCCGGACGTCGCGTTCGCGGGCGCGTTCCTCACCGCACCCGGCGGCTACCCGTCGGACCGGTCGTGGGCGCCGCCGGGGTCGGTCGAGGAGGTCGGTTCGCCCGAGGCGGCTGCAGCCGCCGTCGACCGCCAGGTCGCCGCGGGCGCGTCGTTCGTCAAGGTCGCCCTGCACTCCGACGCCGGTCCCGTGCCCGACGACGTCACGCTCGCCGCACTCGTCGGCCACGCCCACGCGCGGGGCCGGGACGTCGTCGCGCACGTGGAGGGCAAGGGCATGGCGGCCCGGGCGCTCGAGGCGGGTATCGACCGACTCGCCCACGCCCCGTTCTCCGAGCGGCTGCCCGACGACCTCCTCACCGCGATGGCCCACCCCCGCCCGTCGCCCCGCCCGCGCTCCGAGCCGCGGCCTCTCGCCGAGCACGACCCTGCCCGCGGTCGAGCACGACCTGACGGTCGAAATGGGCCGTCTAACGACCCTCAGGTCGTGTTCGGCGGGTCTCGGGTGAGCTGGGTGAGCACGCTCGACGTCCACGGGTGGGGGAGCCCGACGGCCGAGCAGGACGTCGCGATCGACAACGTGCGGCGCTTCGTCGCGCTCGGCGGGACGGTCGTCTACGGCACCGACCTGGGCAACGGGCCGCTCCCGCCCGGCGTGAACGCCCGCGAGCTGCGGGCGCTCGCGGCCGCCGGCCTCGACGCTCGTGCGCTCCTCGGCGCGGTCGCGCCCGACGGCGCCGCGCCCGGTCCCGACGCCGCTGCGCCCGACCCCGACGGGGCCGGCCCGCACCCGGAGGGCACAGCACCCCGGGTCGCGACCTGGATCCCGGGTGACCCGCCCGACCTCGACGACCCCGACGACGTCGCCGCGTGGTTCGCGCGCGCCGTCGTCGTGGCGCGACCCGAGCCCCACGGTGCGCCGCGCGCACCCCGCACCCCGGAGGACCCGCGATGACCGACCGCACCGACGGCACGACCGCCGACCACGCCGAGCGGTCGGCCGCGCTCGACGCCGCCGACCCGCTCGCGCGGTTCCGCGACGCGTTCGTCACGTCTGACGAGGTGACGGCGTACCTCGACGGGAACTCGCTCGGCCGGCCCACGCGCGCGTCCGCCGAGCGGCTCGCGCGGTTCGCGACGGAGCGCTGGGGTGCGCGGCTCATCCGCGGCTGGGACGAGGAGTGGTACGACCTCCCGCTGACGGTCGGCGACCGGATCGGCGCCGTGACGCTCGGCGCTGCGTCCGGGCAGACGTTCGTGGGCGACTCGACGACGGTGATCCTCTACAAGCTCGTCCGGGCCGCGCTCTCGGCGCCGCAGGTCGCGGGTCGCGACGAGATCGTGCTCGACGCCGGGAACTTCCCGACGGACCGCTACGTGCTGGAGGGCGTCGCGCGCGAGCACGGCGCGACGCTGCGCTGGATCACGCCGGACCACGACGCCGGGGTCACGCCCGAGCAGGTCGCCGCGGTGCTCTCCGACCGCACCGCGCTGGTGCTGCTCAGCCATGTCGCGTACCGGTCGGGGTACGTGTGCGACGCCGCCGCGATCACGACGCTCGCGCACGACGCCGGGGCGCTCGTCCTGTGGGACCTGTGCCACTCGGTCGGGGCGCTGCCGGTCGAGCTCGACGCGTGGGGCGTCGACCTCGCCGCGGGCTGCACGTACAAGTACCTCAACGGCGGGCCGGGCGCGCCGGCGTTCGGCTACGTGCGCGCGGACCTCCAGGGCGCCCTGACCCAGCCGATCCAGGGGTGGATGGGGAGCGCGGCGCCGTTCGAGATGGGCCCGGCGTACGCGCCGCACGACGGCGTCCGGCGCTTCCTCTCGGGCACGCCCGCGATCGTGGGGATGCTCGCGATGCAGGACATGCTGGACCTGGTGGACGAGGCGGGGATCGCCGCGGTCCGCGCGAAGTCCGTCGCGCTCACCGAGCATACGACGGCCCTCGTGGACGACCTCCTGCTCCCGCTCGGCGCGCGGTACGCGTCGCCCCGCGACCCGGACCGGCGGGGGAGCCACGTCACCGTCGACCACGACGCGTTCGAGGCGACGCTCCCGCTCCTGTGGGAGCGCGGCGTCATCCCCGACTTCCGCCGCCCGGACGGCCTGCGCCTCGGCCTGTCGCCCCTCTCCACGAGCTTCGAGGAGGTCCGGGTGGGCGTCGAGGCGGTCCGCGACGCGCTGCTCGAGGTGCTCGGCGCCCGGGCGACCACGGGAGCGTCGGCGGGAGCGGACGGCGCCGCGTGATCCTCGACGACCTCGACTCCCGGCCGGGGAGCACGACGTCGTTGCTGCGCACCGTCGTCGGGCTGTACGTGCGCGACCTCGGGGGTGCGGTCGCGGTCGCCGATCTCGTCGAGCTGCTCGGGGCGCTCGGTGTCGAGCCCGGGGGAGCGCGCAGCGCGGTCTCGCGCGTCAAGGCGAAGGGGCTGCTGGTCCCCGAGGCGGTCGGCGAGCGCGCCGGGTACCGGCTCGCGCCCGAGGCCGGGTCGATGCTCGAGCGCGGCGACGGGCGCATCTTCACCTACCGGCAGCAGGGCGACGACGACCCGTGGTGCCTCGTGTCGTACTCGCTGCCCGAGGAGCGGCGCGACGTCCGCCACCAGCTCCGGCGGCACCTCGCGTGGATCGGGGCGGGGAGCGTCGCGGACGGGCTGTGGATCGCGCCGGGCCACCTCGTGGACGAGGCCGAGGAGATCCTCGCCGCGCTGGACGTCCGCGACGCGGCGACGGTGTTCCTCGCCGGGCGGCCGCGCGTCGCGGGCGCGTTCGCCGACGTCGCCGCGCGGTGGTGGGACCTCGACAGGATCGCGGCGCTGCACCGCGCGTTCCTCGCGCGCCACGGTGCCTCCCGCGCGGGGCTCGGCTCGCCGCCCGACGGCGTCCCGTCCGCCGCCGAGGACGGCTCGCCGCGCGCCGCGTTCGCCCGGTGGGTGCGCGCCGTCGACGACTGGCGGCCGATCCCGTACGCGGACCCGGGACTGCCGCCCTCGGCGCTGCCCGCGGACTGGCCCGGCACGACGAGCGTCGCCCTGTTCGACGACCTCCGGACGGACCTCGCGGCGGGTGCGCGCGAGCACGTCCGGGCAGTCACGGGACGCTGACCAAGGCAGAAGTCCGGAGAGCCGCACCGCGCAGGCGAGGCGCGATCCGGACATCGCCGACAGTTGCGGAGGCATCGGCCACCACGCGTGGTGGGGTTGCTCACACCGGCGTGACTTCACCCGGGGCACAGACCTGGACGGGCGTCCAAGTCTGCCTACGGTGGTGGGGACGGGTCGTCCGACCCCGTCGCCCGCGACACCGAGATCCAGGTAGTGATGACCCGCTCGACCCTGACACCTGAACAGCAGCCCCCCTCGACCCCCCGCCGGCGCCCGGCCGCCGCGCTCCTCGCCGTCGGCCTCCTCGCCGGTGCGGGCCTCGTCGTCCCCGCGACGAGCGCCGCGGCCGCCGACGCGGTCAACCCGTTCGACCTGGCCGGCGGCTTCAGCGTCTACGCCCGCGAGGACGCCCGCCTCGACAACCACGAGACGGAGGGGTCCGTCGCCGTCGGCGGCGAGCTGGCCGTCCGGGCCGAGGGCGGCATGTACCCGATCGTCCACCACGTGGCCGGGACCGCCGACTACACGATCCCGACCGTCGACGGCGACCCGACCCGTCTGCTCGTCGGGTCGTACGCGACGACGTCCGGGCTGACGCAGATCACGAACGCCGGGGTCCCGGCCGACAGCGGCGACGAGCTCGAGGGCTACCTCAAGGTCGTCGGTGACGACCCCGCGTTCGGCACGTACCAGCGCGGCGACTGGGTGCGGTACCGCACCGAGGTCGACGAGGCCCCGTCGATCGACGCGACCAACCAGAAGTGGCCCGACGGCGCCGCGACCGTGGCGACCGAGCGCGACTCCGTCGCCGCGTACGTCGAGGCGGGCGCCACGGAGCCGGCCGAGGTGCGCCAGTGCCTCGCGGACCTCGTGCCGAGCGGCGCGGCCCACGTGCTCACGGTGGCCGAGGACGCCGGCGACCGCGTCGTCCTCTCGGCGCTCGAGCCCAGGCGACCGAACGTCGTCGACTACGCCGCGATCGCGGACGCGTACACGGTGCAGTTCGCGGACGGCGTGCTCCCGTCGGCCGACACCCCGCTGATCGTCTCCGTCCCCGCCGGGACGACCGACCTGCGCGGCTCGGTGTTCGGCGCGGAGGGCGCGGCGGCCCGCTACGTCCTGTGGGACCTCTCGCGGCTCGACGGCCCGGTCACGCTCGGCACCGGCGGGACGCGCCTCGACGGGTCGGTGTACGCCCCGACCGCGGACCTCACGGTCGAGGCGGCCCCGCTCGACGGCCAGGTCGTCGCGCGGAACCTCACGCTGCTCGGCGGCGAGGCGCACGCCTACCTCTTCGCCGGCTCGATCCCGTGCGCGACCGAGCCCGTCGTGGAGACCGGGAGCCTCACGGTCACCAAGCGCGTCGCGGGCGACGCGGCCTCCACCGTGCCGGCGGGGACGACCTTCACCGTCGCGTACGACGCCGACGGGACGACGGGCGAGCTCACCGTGCCCGTCGGCGGTTCCGCGACCGTCGACGACCTCCCGCTCGGCACCGAGGTCGTGCTCTCCGAGCCGGGCTTCCCCGCCGTGGACGGGGTCGAGTGGGGCGAGCCGGCGTGGCAGGTGGACGGCGCCGCCGTCGAGCCGGGTGACGACGGGACCGTGCGCGTCGAGATCGGCACGACGGCGGACGTCGCGGTGGTGCTGACCAACACGGCGGACACGCCGGTCGAGCCGACGCCCACGCCGCCGACCCCCACCCCGACCGAGCCCACGACCCCCACCACGCCGGTCACGCCCGACGTACCGACGCCGCCCGCCGCCGACGGCGGCTCCGACGGCCTGGCCACGACCGGAGTGCAGGCCTGGGGCGTCGCGCTCGCGGCGACCGTGCTGGTCGTCCTCGGCGTCACGGTCCTCGTCCTGCGGCGCCGCCAGGACGCCTGACCCGCCGACCTGCCACGCCCGACGCCGCGTCCCCGACCTCGGGGGCGCGGCGTCGTCGCGTTGCGGGGACGTCCGGGACGGCCACCTGCGCGCCGTCGGGAGTTCACCGGCCGGACGGGTGCCCGCCACCCCGGCTCCGTACGGTGACAGCGCTTCCCACCACGGGTCCGGCGCCGCCACGGTGGTCCGACGGTCGTCGCCGCGCGGACCCCTGACCTGCGAAGGAACCCATGAACCCGCACGCCTCCCGGCTGCCCGGCGCGCTGACGCGCGCGGCGGCGTCGGCGCTCGCCGTCTCGCTCGTCGGCACGGTGCTCGTCGCCGCGACCGCGACCCCGACGGCCGCCGCCGACGAGTCCCTGCTCTCGACGTCCGGCACGACCTGGCGCTACCTCGACGACAACACGAACCCGGCTGGATCCGCCGCGGACCAGCGCGCGTGGACGACCACCGCGTTCGACGACTCCGCGTGGAAGACCGCGACGGGCGCGTTCGGCGCCAAGCGCGGTGCCGCGACGGGGATCGGCGCCGCGTTCCCGATCACCACGCTCCTCACCCAGTACGTCGAGGGCACGACGACGGACGTCCCCACCTTCTTCTTCCGCACCGACGTGGAGCTCACCGCGGCGGACCTCGACGGTGTCCCCGCGTTCGAGGGCGAGATCGTCTACGACGACGCCGCGATCGTCTACGTGAACGGCGAGGAGGTCGTGCGCCTGGGCGACGACGGCCGCGAGATCTCCGAGAACCTCCAGTACCACGGCAACGGCCGCACGGACCCGGTGACGGGCACGTTCGTCATCCCCTCCGACGCGTTCGCGCCGGGCGAGAACACGATCTCCGTCGCGCTCTACCAGGACGCGCCGACGAGCTCGGACATCTACCTCGACGTGCGCTCGCTCGTCCCGACGCACGGCGAGGTGCGCGACGTCGCCCTCAACGTCGGCGCGGACGAGACGCAGGCGAACGTCGCCTGGTTCTCGACGCTGCCGGGTGCGGGAGAGGTGCAGTGGGCCCGCGCCGACGAGGCGGGCGGCGAGGTCGACTGGCAGGCGGCCGCGACGTCGTCGTCCCGGGACGGCGCCGCGACCGACGGAGCGACCTACCACCACGCGACGATCACCGGGCTCGAGGAGGACTCGGCCTACGTGTACCGCGTGGGCAGCGCGGCGACCGGCTGGTCCGAGCCGACGACGTTCACCACGGGCACGTTCGGCGACGAGTTCAGCGCGCTGTTCATCGGCGACGCGCAGATCGGCGCGAGCGGCAACGCGGCGAACGACGCCGCGCGGTGGGCCGCGAACCTCGACACGATGACCGCGCGGCACCCGGACACCGCGTTCCTCATCTCCGCCGGCGACCAGGTGGAGAACGCAGGGAGCACCGCGCAGTACACCGGGTTCCTCGCGCCGCGCCAGATGCGCGAGCTGCGCTTCGCCGTCCAGGACGGCAACCACGACACCGCGTCCGCGCTCTACGACCAGCACTACGCGATGCCGAACCTCTCGACCGAGCAGCGCCGCGACTACTGGTACTCCTACAACAACGTGCTCGTCGTCGCGATCGACTCGAACGACTCCGACCCGGCCGAGATCGCCGGCCACGAGGCGTTCCTGCGCGACGTGATCGGGACGCGCGGCGACGCGTACGACTGGGTCGTCGTGACGTTCCACCACTCGCTGTACAGCCAGGCGTTCCACTCGCGCGACACGGACGTGGTGCGCATGCGCGAGGCGCTCTCGCCCGTCTTCAGCGACCTGGGCGTCGACCTCGTCCTCGCCGGGCACGACCACATCTACACGCGCTCGTACCTCATGGAGGGCGCGACGCCCGTCGTCCCGGCCGACGCGCCGGCCGAGGGAGACGTCCTCACCCCGGACGAGGACCAGGTCCTCTACCTCACGGGCAACTCGTCGTCGGGCTCCAAGTTCTACGACTTCGACGGCGCCAAGCCGTGGACCGCGCGCTGGGAGCAGTCGCGCGAGGCGAGCTACTCCGACCTCGACGTCACGCCCACGTCGCTGACCGTCACCACCTACGCGACCGGGTCGCAGCGCGTCGTCGACCGGGTGACGCTCCAGCGCGAGGTCGCGGCGGGCCCCGCGCTCGACGTCGAGACCAGCGCGCGCTGCCTCGCCGGCACCGCGTACGTCGCGGTCCGGGCGACGAACACGGGCGACGTGCCCGCGGACGTCACGCTCGCGACGCCGTTCGGCACGCGGACGGTCGCGGCGGTCGCGCCGGGCAAGGCCGCGTACCAGTCGTTCTCGACGCGGTCCGTCGCGGCCGAGGCGGGCTCCGTCACCGTCACGGGCGCCCTGCCCGACGGCGGCGCCTCCTCCGCGCACGACGCCGCCTACCCGGCGGTCGCCTGCGGCTGACACGCCGGAGACCAGTAAGCCCCGGGTTGCGCCCCAGACGTCGTCGAACGGTGCGCAACCCGGGGTTGCGCGTCCAGGATCTCTCGACGACCCACGGGACGGAGAGGAAGTCGGCCCCGAGCGTCCGCACCCGATCGTCCCGAACGAAGGGTGGTCGGACCCCCTTCCGAGATGCGAGAGTGTCGTCGTCGAGCGCCGTCGCCAGCATCGAGCCGGGCCGCGCTCACCGAGTTGGGGGCCGAGCCGTGGGACCAAGCCGGATCGTCGAGCTGATGTCGGAGAGCACCGGGATCTCGTCCGGTGCTCTGGTCGCTGACCGGATCGTGCTGACGGCGTCGCACGCGGTCGACGAGCTGTCGCACGCGCGCCTCCTCCGGACCACGGAGTGGCACGGGGCGACCGTGGCGTGGCGGTCCGCCGAGCACGACCTCGCGCTCGTCCGGCTGGACGGGGCCGGACCCGCCGTGCCTCCGCTGCGCTGGGGCACGATGACCACGACCGGCGCGGTGCCCGCCTACGTCAACAGGTTCCCGCGCCTGAGAGTCCATCCCGATCTCGAGCGCGACGCGGACGTCGCGCACGGACTGCTCGACGTCGTCGAGAGGCCCGCAGGAGGACTGTTGTCATGGTCGGTGGCCGCTGAGCCGTCTTCAGCGTACGCGCAGGAGCCGGCCGGTACGACGGGGATGGCAGGGGCCCCGGTGCTCGTCGGCGGGCGGTTGGTCGGGGTGGTCGTCTCGGAGACGACGCCGTCGGTCCCGGAGCGCCTGGAAGTCCAGCCCGTCGATGTCCTCGCGGCGGACCCGGAGGTGGCCCGCGTCTGCGGTGACCTGGAGATCGGCGTCGCCACCCCGGAGATCCCGGTGAGCCTGCCGGGCGGGGCGCGGACAACGCTCGCTGCCCCCCATCGGGTGCGTAGGACGAGACGAGGGCAGCTCGAGTCGAGGCCGATCCTGCCTGGGCTCGGTCCGGACCCTCTCCTGGGTCGTGCGCAGGAGCTGGTCCGGCTGATGGCATGGTGCGACGCCCCGGAGCCGAACGCGGTGCTGGCGATCGCCGGGGACGGCAGCACCGCGACGGCCCGGACAGCGCGGGAGGTCGCGGCCCGGATGCTCGGGTTCGGGTGGCGGGCGGGGCTTGCGTCCTCCTTGGTCCGCGACGGCGCGACGGTGCGAGACCTCGAGGAGCCGACGCTCGTCGTGGTCGAGGACGCCGACGACAGGACCGATCTGGTCGCAGCGCTGATCGGGCTGTCGGACGGGCGCGCGTCCGCGGGAGCCCCGATCCGGATCTTGCTCGTCACGCGGCGTCCGCCCGAACGATGGCAGTCGTCGCTCGGCGCGCTCCAGGAGGTCGCGCAGGCCGACGGCGGCCACGGGCCGCAGCGTGGAGAGCTGCTCGCACTGCTCGGGGCCCCACCCGCGGACCACGCCGACCCGGCACACGCCCGCCTGCTCGGGGAGCTGCTCGACCGCGAGAGGCGCCGATGGGTCGACTTCCCGCTCGACGTGCCTCTCGGCAGCCCCATCGTCCACCAGACGGTCGTGGTGGCGGTGCTGACGGCGCCGTCCGAGCGCACCGAGCTGTACGACGCGCTGGCAGCGGTGCCCGGTCTGCGCGACTCCGAGACGCGCGACCGGGAGCGGGTCGCCGACTGGCTCGCCCAGACCTACCCCGACATCGACCACCCGTTCGCGACGGGGTCGGGGGCGCTGACCGGGCAGCTGCTCGCGGAGTGCCCGGAGCTCGGGGCGCTCCTCGGCGGCCTCGTGAACGCCGGGCCGGACCGTGCCGCGCACATGGTGAGCCTTCTCGCCCGTACGGCTCGCCGCCCCGACGTGCGAGCCGTCCTGCACGAGTTCCTCGAGACCGGCCTTGAGGAGCTGATCACCACAGCGCTCCGGTCGAGGTCCGTCACGCTCGCCGACGCGCTCGTCGACCTGCTCGTCGAGTGCCCGCAGCCTGCCACGGCGCACGTTCTCGTGGACCGTCTGCCGGAGAGGTCGACGGCGCTCGCGGCACTCGCGGCGGAGCTGACCACCCAGGCGTTGGACCATTGCCCACCCGGCGACGAGGTCGAGCGCTCCAGGCTGCTGACGCGGCTCTCCCGGCGGTTGACGCGTCTGGGCCGCTACGACTCCGCTCTGACCGTGGCAGAGGACGCCGCAGCCGTCTCCCGCGAGCTGGCCGAGAGTGAATCGCGCGAGCGCACGTGCGCTCGCGCCGCGGCCCTCGGGCGTGTCGCGTCCTGCCTGTCCGACCTGGAGCGGGCCGAGGACGCGCTGAGTGTCGCCGAGGATGCCGTCGCTCTCTTCCGCTCCGTCGACGAACGCCCGGAGGTGTGGGCGCCGGACCACGTCCTGACGCTGACGAGCCTGTCGTCTGCGCTCCTCCAGCTCGGGCGACACGAGGAGGCGTTGGCGGCCGTCGACGAGGCCGTAGCCTGCTGTCGGAAGGCTGCGGCCGGTTCGTCCGGCGCCTGCGCCATCCATCTCGGCCCCTTGCTCGACCGTCGCGCGTTCGTGCTGAAGGCGCTGGGACGACCCGGCGAGGGACTCGTCGTCGCCGAAGAAGCGGTCCGTCTGTGCCGCGCTCTCGCCGCCGGCTTCCCCGTTCTGGATGCGCGGGAGCTGGCCTCCTCACTCCTGACGTTCGCCGACCTTCGAGTGCACGAGGGCCGATGGAGAGAGGCGCATGCCGCGGTCGAGGAGGCACTCGGCATCCTTCGTGCCGTCGTCGCCGTGGCACCCGAGGCGACCCTGCCCACGCTGACGAGGGCGCTCATGATCCACTCCCGGGTGCTGGGAGGGCTGGGGTCGCACCCCGAGGCGCTGGCGGCGGCCGAGGAGGCCGTCACGCTCCAGCGCGAGCTCCTCGACCGCGGGGCGTGGCGGTCGAGCGCCGGCCTGGCTGCGGTGCTCCACAGCCTCGCGCTGCGACTGGATGCGCTGGGGAGGCTGGAGGAACGGGTGCGCGTCATCGAGGAGGCGACCCAGATCCTCCGCGAGCTCGCCGCCGTGCGGCCTGAGGTCTTCGCCTTCGCCCTCGCGCAGTCGCTCCGATCGCTCTGGGATGCGCTGGACGACGCCGGACGACTGGTGGAGGCGTCTGCAGCGATCGACGAGTCGGTCGAGATCTATCGGGCTCTCCCGGCCGAGCGTCCTGCGGCTCACAGACCCGCTCTCGCGAAGGCGCTCTGCGACCGCGCGCGCGCCCTGGGGCGGCTGGGTCGGGACGACGAGCAGCTCCTCGCAGCGCAGGAGTCGGTCGACACCTGGCGCGAGCTCGTCGTCGAGCGACCGGGGGCCTTCGCCGCCGAGCTCGCCGCCGCGCTCGGGCGGCTCGCCCTCGCGCGGCGCGCGCTGGGCATGGGACGAGAAGGTCTGGAGGCAGACGAGGAGGCCGTCGATCTCTGGCGCGGACTGCTGGCACGGGCCCCCGACGTGCACCTGGCCACTCGTGGCCTCGCGTGGGCGCTTCGCGGTCTCGGGTCGGGGCTTCGAGCCGTCGGCCAGGGGGAGGACGCCTTGGCGGCGAGCCAGGAAGCGGTGTCGCTGCTCGAAGGCCTGGCTGATGCCGAGCCCGAGGCATTCGGCCCAGATCTCGCGGAGGCGCTCTACGATCTGAGCACCTCCCTGGCGCTCCAGGACCGGTGGCAACGGAGCCAGGCGGCGATCGACGAGGCAGTGGCTCTCTACGAGCACCTCGCCGCGACGCGCCCGGATCGCTTCATGACCGCCCTCGAGGAGGCGATCGAGGTCCGGTCACTGGTCCGGGAGGCGATTGCGAGCTCGGCGGCGCTGACCGAGGAGGCCGGGGACGCGGCGCTCGTCCGAGGCCTCTTCGGCCAGGACCAGACGACGCTCGACACGAGGGCACAGGAATTTCTCGACGAGCGCTATCGGATCCGTCGCGCTCTGGGTGACGATGCGGCCGGCGAGGGCCAGGAGTCACGCGACGAGCGCTGAGCGCTGCGGGGGACGGGCGCGTCAGGCGTGGTCGAGCGGCTGGACGACGATCCCGCCGAAGCGGGCCTCGCGCGCCCGGTGCTCGACGCCCGCGACCCAGACGCGACCGGCGAGCACGTCAGGCGACGCGGGGGACCCGTCCGGTCGGTGCGCGGTGAACCCGCCCGTGAGGCTCGCGTTCGACAGCACCACGGCGCGGCCGGCCTCGTCGGTGACGTCCGCCGCGCACCACCCGCACACGTGCTGCGGGTAGCGCGGGTTCTCGCGGAGGAGCGTCCCGCACACCGGGCAGCGCTGGGTGGGGCGCGCGTCGCCGTCGGGCAGGACGAGCGCGCCGGACCCGACGAGGCCGCGCTGGGCCGTGCGCCGCGCGAGCGCCGTGAGCACGCGCCGACCGATCCCGGGCCAGCCGTGGACGGCCACCGACCACTCGTCGGGCAAGGCGCGCGCACCGTAGCGCGCGCCGAGCAGCGCGCCGGCGATCGCGGCGACAGTGTCCGTGTCACCACCCGTCGCGACGGCCGCCTGGAGCGCCGCGACGAGGTGGTCGCGACCGGCGAACCGCGATCGCTCGGGCGCGGAGGTCGTCGCGATCGCGTGCCACGCGGCCTGCAGGGCGGTGACGGTGAAGCCGTTCTGCCGCAGGTCGGCCGTGGGCCGCGCGAGCTCGGCGTCCTCGATCCACGCGGACCACCGCGCCGCGGCGTCCGGGTCCAGCAGGTCCAGTCCCGCGCGCACGTCGAGCCGCTGCTCGGTCACCGCGACGCGTACCGCCTCCGACCAGAGCACGCACGACTCGGCGGCGAGCGGGTCGGTGTGGGTGAGGGCGGCGACGGCGCGGGCGGCGCGCGCGGTCGCGTCCCGGTCGTCGAGCGCGACGAGCCCGATGACGCCCGTGCGCATGAGCGCGCCGTTCCCGGCCGTGCGTCCGGTCGCCGCGTGGAGCGCGGCGGACGCCTCGCGCAGGCGCGTCGCGGCGGGTCCCCGGCGGGCGGCGGCGTCGCGCAGCACGGCGGCGGTCTGCGTCCCGACGTCGGTCGCGCCCCCGGTCCGCCACGCCTCGAACGCGGCCGCGACCTCGTCGAGCGGCGTCGCGCCGAACGCGTCCGGGACGGGGGAGAGCACGTCGTGGGCGGCCGTGACCCGGGCGACGCACACCGACATCTGCGTGTCGTCGCTCCACTCGCCGGGCGCGTACGGCCCGAGACCGCCGCCCCGCATGACCGCGACCGCGTCCTGCTGCCCGGGGCCGGGCGGCTGCGCGAACTCGTACGGCACTCCGAGCGCGTCGCCCGCCGCCTGGGCGAGCAGCACGCCCGACGCGCGGTCGAGGAGGGAGAAGCCGAGCAGGTCGAGGGGTTCGCGGGCGGGCGGAGGCGGCGTCGTCGTCACGGCGCGATCGTGCCACGATGAGCGGCATGACCACGACGCCCGACGACCTCGCCGCCCTCATCGCCTCCGTCGAGGCGGACGAGCGCGACCTCGTGCTCCGCACCTTCACGCACGACGACGCGTGGCGGCTCGGCTGCCTGCTCGTCGAGCTCGCCGACGAGCGCGACCTGCCCGTGACGATCGACGTCCGCAAGGGTCCGCAGCAGGTGTTCCACGCCGCGCGCGAGGGCACGACACCGGACAACGACTCGTGGGTCGAGCGCAAGGTGCGGGTCGTCGAGCGGTTCGGGGCGTCGTCGTACCTCGTGGGCCTGCGCGCCCGCGCGAAGGGGACGACGTTCGGTGACCAGCACCAGCTCCCCCTGCAGGAGTACGCCGCCCACGGCGGCGCCTTCCCGGTCCGCGTCGACGGCGTCGGGATCGTCGGCGTCGTGACGGTGTCCGGGCTCGCCCAGGGCGACGACCACGCGCT
>JAQSXO010000420.1 GCA_029256625.1 Cellulosimicrobium sp.
GCGCAGGAACCAGATCACCGCGAACGCGCAGAGGATGCCGAGCGCCGTCCACTGGAGCTGGCGCGGCGCGAGGTCCTGGGTGCCGCCCGTGACCTGCGAGCCGAGGTCCAGGCGGAAGATCATCGCGAGGCCGATGCCGTTGAGGGCGACCGCGATCGGGAGGATCACCGGGTCCGCGTACGGCGCCTTGAACCGCAGCAGCACGTGGGCGGCGGCCGCGAGCACCACGGTGCCGATGCTGTACACGTAGAAGCGGCCCGGGAGCTCGCCCGTGAGCTGCAGGCCCACGAGCGCGTACGCCCCGATGCCCAGCGCGAGCGCGAGGACGAGCAGACCGAGCTCCGCGCCCCGGCCGGGGCGCACCTCGGTGGTCTCCACCGTGGCCATCAGGCCCCCGAGCCGGCGCCGTCGGTGGGTGCCGGGGTCACGTCGGGCGCCCCGGCCTCCGGGGTCTCGGCGGCACCCTCGGTGGGCGCCTCCGTGGTGCCGTCGGTCGCGGGGGCGTCGGAGGAGTCCTCCGCTGCCTCGGCGACGAGGCGCTCCGCGCGCGCACGGGCGTCCTCGAGCGACTCCGCGGGGATCGTGGTCTCCAGGCGGTCGACGACGTAGCCCGGCAGGTCGGCGACGCGCGCCCCCGTGAGCTCGATCGGCGTGGACAGCGTCACCGGGCCCGCGTTCTCCGGGATGCCGCGAAACACGGCCACCTGGCCGTCGGCGACCCCGACGTAGTACTGCGACTGCGTCCAGCGGTAGCCCGCCCACGCGGCCACGCCGAGCCCCGCGACGACGAGCAGGATCGCGACGACCGTGATCCAGCGCCGCGGCGCGCGGCCGGGCCGCACGTCGTCGTCGCCGTCCCCCGACGTCTCGTCCGGGGCCGCGTCACCCGCCTCGGTCTCGGCCGTGCCGTCCGCCGCGGGCTCCTCGGTCGCCGCGGCGGCGTTCGCGCTCGCCATGAGCGCCGCCGCCCGCGCCGCGGGACCGTCCGCGGCCGACGTCGGGGCGTCGCGGTCGATCGCGGCGGACCCGACGATCTGCGCGCCGGTGCCGGGCGCCGCACCGTCGGGCAGCGCGTCGACGTCCACGACGTCCGCGACGACGACCGTCACGTTGTCGGTGCTGCCGGCGCGCAGCGCGAGCTGGAGCAGGTGGTCGGCGCACTCGTCGACGTCGCTCGTGTCCGTGAGCGTCTGGGCGATCGTCTCGGGGCTGACGAAGCCCGAGAGGCCGTCGGAGCACAGGAGCCAGCGGTCCCCCGGCTTCGCCTCGCGCACCGACATGTCCGGCGTGAGGTCGATGTCGAAGTCCCCGAGCACGCGCATGACGACGTTGCGCTGCGGGTGGGTCTCCGCCTCGTCGGGCGAGATGCGGCCCGTGTCCACGAGGTGCTGCACGAACGTGTGGTCGGTCGTGACCTGGGTGAGCTCGCCGTCGCGCAGCAGGTAGGCGCGCGAGTCCCCGAGGTGCGCCATCGCGAGCTTGTTGCCCGCGCGCAGGATCGCGGTGACCGTCGTGCCCATCCCGACGAGCTCCGGGTCGGTCACGCTGCGGTCCACCAGGTCCTGGCGCGCGTGGTCGATCGAGCGCTCGAGCTCGGTGAGCGCGTCGTCCGGGCCGTGCGACTCGCCGTCGAGCGGCGCGAGGGCGGCGATGGCGATCGACGACGCGACGTCGCCCCCGGCGTGCCCGCCCATGCCGTCGGCGACGACCAGCAGGTGCGGGCCCGCGTAGCCGGAGTCCTGGTTGTTGGAGCGCACGAGTCCCACGTCGGAGCGCGCGGCGTAGCGCAGGGCGATGTTCACTGCGGGCTACCTCTGCAGCTCGACGACGGACTGACCGATCCGCACCCGCGTGCCCGGACCCAGCGGCGTCACCTGGCCGATGCGCTGGTCCTCGACGTAGGTGCCGTTGGTGGAGCCGAGGTCCTCGACGAACCAGGACCCGTGCTGCGGGAAGATGCGCGCGTGGCGCGACGAGGAGTAGTCGTCGTCGAGCACGAGCGTGCAGCTCGGCGCCCGCCCGATGAGGATCGACGACGTCGTGAGGGGGATCGTCGTGCCCGTGAGCGGGCCCGCGGTGACGACGAGCCGGGAGGGTCCCGCCGGCGCGGCGGGGCGCGCGGGCTCCGGCGCCGCGGCAGGCGTCGGGCCCGACGTCGGGCGCGCGGCCTGCGCGGCGCCCTTGCGGCCCCGGCGGGGCGTGATCTTGGTGCCGTACAGGTCCCGACGCAGCACCCCGATCGCGGAGAGCACGAACACCCAGAGCAGCACCAGGTAGCCCAGCCGCAGCAGGGTGAACGTGAGATCGGTCATGCGGGCCGGATCACCACTCCTCGTTGTCGGACGCGCCGGTCCAGAACATGATGCGGGTACGGCCGATCGTCAGGGAGTTGCCGTCGAGCAGCGTCGCGGCCGGCACCTGGTGGCCCTCGACGAACAGGCCGTTGGTCGAGCCGAGGTCCGTCGCGATGACGCCCTCCGGCGTCACGCGGATCTCGAGGTGGCGGCGCGAGACGCCCGGGTCGTCGACGACGATGTCGGCCTCGGAGCCACGCCCGATGACGGTGACCGGACCCGTGAGCAGGTAGCGCTGCCCGTCGATGTCGACGAGCGGGTGCCGCGTGCTCGGGGACGCGGACGTCGCGGGGGCGACGTTGCCGCGCACGCTCGCGGAGCGGAGCTGGAAGCGGCCGACGTCGAGCGTGTCGTTCTGCTCGAAGCTCACGCTCACGGGGCCGACGAACGCGTAGTGCTGCGAGGCCGCGTACTGCGTGACGTTCGACGCCAGCTCGTCGGCGAGCGTCTCCGCTCCCCAGCCCTCGACCTGACCGAAGTCGTCCACCGACAGCTCGATGGTGAACTCGTTGGGCACGACCGTGCGCTCGCGGTCCACGACGGCGGCGCGGTCGTCGACCTCGCGCCGCAGCGCGCTCGCGAGCTCGACGGGCTTGACCTCGCTGCGACCGACCTTGGCGAACGCGTTGTTCACCACGCGCTCGACGCCCTTCTCGAAGCGGTCCAGGACTCCCATGCCACCTCCTCCCTCGTGCTCGCTCGTGCTGCGGCTCGTGCCGCGGTCCTCGTCTGCGTCTCCCGGACGTGCTCCGGTGGCTCGCTGGTGCACACCTGCGTCCCGGGCAGACTACCTAGATCGTATCGATCACGTCTGCGACGGAGGCCCGATTCGTCGCACGATCTCCGGACGGATGTGGCGCGTTCGTGGTGGACAGTGTGAACGTCGGGCGTGCAGCCGTCGGGTCACCTCGTCGGTGCGCGACGACCGGCACGTGGCGGCCGTCACGTCCGTCCGCGCGGTTCCAGGCGTCCTCGTGCGCCGTGCTAGTCTTCTGCGGCACGCGCGAGTGGCGGAATGGCAGACGCGCTGGCTTCAGGTGCCAGTGTCCGAAAGGGCGTGGGGGTTCAAGTCCCCCCT
>JAQSXO010000421.1 GCA_029256625.1 Cellulosimicrobium sp.
TGCCGTCGACGACCGGCAGGTTCCCGTCGATGTACAGGTCGAGGCACGAGTCGACGAGCGCCGTGCGGCCCTCGGCCGTGGACGCCGCCTCGGAGAAGTTGTCGGACCAGGTCCAGCCGCCGAGCGAGATGAGGATCTTGGTGTCGGGGCTGACGGCCTTGAGCTTCTTGAGCTGGTTGAAATTGCCCGCGAGCTTCTGGCCGGGCTTGTCGGCCTTGCCGTCGACGGAGTCCTTGGCCGCGACCTGGGCGACGAAGTCGTTGAGGGGGTCGCCCTCGCCGGGGACGTCGGCGATGTCGCACACGAGGTCGGTCGTGACGTTCCCGAACGCGTAGTTGATGTGCGTGAGGTCCTCGATCGCGCCGGTGCGGAGGAGGTCGACCACGTGGAAGTCGCGGGTCACGCGCGAGTCGGCCATGACGTAGCCGACGCTGCGGAACCCGTTGATGTCCGACGGCCCGGCGACGGACGCCGCCGGCTTGGCCGTGGGCTGCGGCGCCGCCACGGCGGGCGACGCGAAGGTCGCCGCGGTCAGGGCGAGCGCCCCGGCGACGGCGGTGGCCGCGACCACGCGCGAGCGGGTGGTCGGTGCGGGCGAGGTCTTGGCGAGCGAGCGGCCGGAAGAGGCCGCGCTGGGTGTCGATCGATCGTTCATGAAGGCCTCGTTGCTCTTCGGCCCGGGCTGGGGATCCCGGGATTTGTTCGGTCTCCTGCAACGTACCTGGGCGGGGGTGTTTACGCCAGGGTCCGAACGAAATTCGTCCGCACGGAGATTTCTGCGTTGGACGGCCGACTCGGGGCCGGTGGACACCCGTCCAGGAGTCGGCGGGCCCCGCCCGGTCAACGGCCGATCACACGCTCCCCGTGCCCGGCCGCCGAGACGTCCTAGCCTGGAAGCGGCCCGTACTTCTCATTCGACGCACGCGACGAGGGAGTGACTGCGGTGAGGCAGGAGCGGAGCGACATCCAGACCGGCGAGACGAGAACCGGGACAGGCGGGATCCAGACAGGCACGACGGCGAAGGTCGCCGTCGTCGGGGCAGGCTCGGTCGGGGCGACCCTGGCCTACGCCGTCCTGATCCGCGGGGCGGCGCGCGAGGTCGCGCTGTACGACGTCGACACGGCCAAGGTCCGCGCACAGGCCCTCGACCTCGCGCACGGCATCCAGTTCATGCCCATGGCGCGCGTGGAGGGCTCTGACGACGTCGCGGTGTGCGCGGGTGCGGACGTCGTCGTCGTCACAGCGGGAGCCAAGCAGCAGCCCGGCCAGACGCGCATGGACCTCGCGGCCAAGACCGTCGGCCTCGCGCGCACGCTCATGCCCCAGCTCGTCGAGGTCGCGCCCCAGGCCGTGTACCTCATGGTCACCAACCCGGTGGACGTCGTCACCTACGCCGCTCTGCGCTTCTCCGGGCTGCCGCGCGCACAGGTGCTCGGCTCCGGCGCGGTGCTGGATCCTCGCGGTTCCGGTACCTCATCGCGGACCACGTCGGCGTGGCCGTGCAGAACGTGCACGCCTACGTCGTCGGCGAGCACGGCGACACCGCCGTGCCGCTGTGGTCGTCCGCGACGATCGGCGGCGTGCCGCTCCTGGAGCTCGACCCGTTCGACGGTCGGGAGCCGCTGACTCAGGAGGTCCGCGACGCCATCGCGCACGACGTCGTCCACTCCGCCTACGACATCATCGCGGGCAAGGGCGCGACCGCCTACGCGATCGGCCTCGCCGCCTCCCGCATCGTCGAGGCGATCACCAACGACGAGCACCGCGTCATGCCGGTCTCCTCGCTCCTGAACGGGTACCGCGACATCGACGACGTGTGCCTCTCCGTCCCGACCATGGTCAGCCACGACGGCGC
Source organism: Cellulosimicrobium sp. (assembly GCA_029256625.1). Taxonomy (GTDB): domain Bacteria; phylum Actinomycetota; class Actinomycetes; order Actinomycetales; family Cellulomonadaceae; genus Cellulosimicrobium. Next base: position 1,857 of record JAQSXO010000421.1, read on the forward strand.
CGGGACCTTGCTGCCAACACCCATGTCCGACGCCGAGCTCACCGCGCTGCACCGGTCCGCCGACGCACTGCGAGCCGCGGCGGCTGAGGTCGGGCTCTGAGGGGAGCGTGGCACTAGCGGGGCCGTGCAAGGAAGCGCCGACGACGACGTCGACCCCCGGCAGTCGCGTCCGCACGCGCCCTTGCCTCCGCCTCCGCGGCACGTGCGGCCCGGCGGCGCGCCCATGCGGCGACCGTCTCGTCGACGTCCCGGGGCATGGTGACCAGGGGCGGGCCGGCGGGCGGCTGGTAGCGGCCGCGGAGCACCCGCCGGTTGAACTCCTCGATCTCGTGCCGCACGTCTTCCTCGACCCAGATCTCGTCGAGGCGCTCGTCGAGCGCGGCGTCCTCCCTGCGGAGCTAGATGGACGGCGGCAGGACCACGAGCCGCTCGCGCTTGACGAGGTTCTTCAGCCACCAGTCGGGGTCGTAGCGGTCGGGCATGGGGAGCGGCTTGCCGGCGCCGGGCAGGTCGTCGAACTCTCGGCGTTCGATCGCCTTGCGGATGTGCATGTCGGCCAGCAGGGCGATCGCCACCTCGTCGTCGATGGCGACCGCGTAGAAATTGAAGAACGCCGGGGATGGGTGCGGGTCGGTCATCGCTGCTCCGTTCCCTCGTTAACAATACGGCTGTATTGTGTCACGCGAGTCGTCAACGAGGGGGGCCCCGGTGCCGAAGCTGGTGGACCACCAGGAGCGTCGCGCGGCGATCGCGCGTGCGCTGTGGCAGGTCGTCGACCAGCACGGCTGGACGAAGGCCACGATGCGCGAGGTCGCGAACGAGGCGGGAGTCTCGCTCGGGCATGTGCAGCACTACTTCGCTTCTCGCACCGAGCTGTTGACCTTCGCGATGAAGTTCTCCGCGGAGCAGACCGCCGACCGGGTCACGCGGGGACTGGCCGCGCTCGAGCAGCCTCCGCACCCCCGCGACGTGCTCCGGCTGGTCCTTGTCGAGATGCTCCCCCTGAGGCCCGACGCCCGGGCGTCGAGCCGCATGAGCGCCGCGTACGTCCTGGAGTCGCTGCACGACCCGTCACTGCGAGAGCAGGCGAGCCTCGGGCTGCGGGACGGTCGCGCGTTGGTCGCGCAGCTCGTCCGCGATGCGATCACGCAAGGCCAGATCGCACCGGACCGCGACCCGGACATCGAGACGGATCTCCTCCTCGCGCTGACAGGGTTCACACCGCTGCTCGAGCTCGAGGTGATCAAGCCGCAGGCCGCACTGGCAGCCATCGACCAGCACCTCCACCACCTCTTCGCCGGAGGAGCCTGACCGCGGCCCCGCGGGAGTTCCAGAAGTTAGAACGGCTCAGTTGTCGATCCAGCCCGACGCCGACGAAAGCTCGTCGAGTTCGGCTCGGATACGACGAAGGGCCCCACAGCCGCAGGATTCTGCGGGTGGGGCCCTTCGGGCGGCGGTAGCGGTGGGATTTGAACCCACGGTGGACTTTCACCCACACACGCTTTCGAGGCGTGCTCCTTAGGCCGCTCGGACACGCTACCTTCGCCGGGACCCCCGGACACCGAATCGGCCGGTCAGGCCGTCCGATCCGACGCCCGGAGGCCCGTCGTCACGACCCGCCGAGCGCGTCCGCGAACAGCGGCGTGACGTTGTCGATCGCGTAGATCACGGCCGTGGGCGTGCCGAGCGAGAAGGCGTTGGAGAGGTTCTTGTCGTCGAACACGACGTAGCGGCCGTCGGCGACGGACGGCACGGTCTGGAAGATCGGGAGCGCCTCGACGTCGGCGGCGGTGAAGCCGATGGGCTGGATGACCGTGAGGTCGGCGTCGAGCAGGTCGACGTTCTCGGTGCCGAGGTTCGCGGAGAACTCCTCACCGGCGGCCTCGTCGATCTCGGGCTTGGTCTCGAACCCGAGGCCCTGCATGAACTCGCCGCGGCTGGACGTCGAGACGTAGGCGCCGAAGCCCTCGGCCCAGTACGACCCGATGACGGCGGTCTTGCCCGCGAACTCGGGGTGCTCCTCGCGCGCGGCGGCGAAGGCGTCGTCGACCTCGGCGAGCAGCTCGTCGCCGGCCTCGCTGCGCCCGAGCGCGGCGGCGATCATCCCGACCTGGTCCTCCATGGGCGTGAGGTAGGCCTCGCCGCCCTCGGGGATCGCGACGGTCGGGGCGATCTCGGACAGCCGCTCGTACCGCTCGGGGTCGCCGGACGACTTCACGTCGAGGATGACGTCGGGGTCGAGCACGGCGATCTGCTCGTACGACGGCTCGAGCGTGCCGATGATCTCGGGCGACTCGTCGTACGCGCCGTCGAACCAGGGGCCGACGCCGTCGCCGCCGAACGCGAGCCAGTCGCTCGCCCCGACGGGCTGGACGCCGAGCGCGAGCGCCGTCTCGGCGTCGCCCCAGCCGAGGGCGACGACGCGCTCCGGCTCCTCGGGGATCTCGACGTCCCCGAACGCGGTGGGGATGGTGACGGGGAACGCCTCGGCGCTCTCGGCGTCCGACGGCGACGGGTCGCCCTGGTCGGCGTCGCCGCCCGAGTCGGTGCCGGAGCAGGCGGCGGTGAGTGCGAGCGTCGCGACGGCGACCGCGCCCACGAGGGTGCGGCGGGTGCGGACGGTGCGTGCGGTGCGGTGCATGGGACTCCTCAGTCCTCGAAGATCTGGCCGACGGGCTCGCGCTTCTCCGCCTGGAAGCGGTCTTCTGCGCGGCCATAGGCCCAGTAGCCGGAGAGCGACAGGTCGGAGCGCGGGACGCCGCGCTCCGCGAAGACGCGGCGCAGGGCCTTCATGGCCTCGCGCTCGCCGTGCGCGAAGACGTGCACGCGGCCCTCGCGCCACGCGAGGTCGGCGACGGCGTCGGGCAGGAGCGTCGTCGTCCCGGCGGGCGCGTCGCCGCGCAGCACCCAGGTGACCTCGACGCCGGCAGGCGCCTCGAGCGGGAGGCGGTCCGCCTCGGTGCCGACCTCCAGCACGGCGTGCCCGACGGCGTCGCGCGGCATGGCCTCGAGCGCGGCGGCGATCGCGGGGAGCGCGGAGTCGTCGCCCGCGAGCAGGTGCCAGTCGGCGGCCGGGTCGGGCGCGTACCCGCCGCCGGGGCCGGAGAAGACGATGCGGTCGCCGGGCTTCGCGCGCGCGGCCCACGGCCCGGCCAGGCCCTCGTCGCCGTGCACGACGAAGTCGATCGCGAGCCGCTGCGCCGCCTCGTCGACCCACCGCACGGTGTACGTGCGGGTGACCGGCAGGTCCTCGGGCGGGAGCGTCTCGCGCAGCGCCGCGACGTCGTAGGGCGGCTCGAGCCCGAGCGTCGTGAAGGCGGCGAACCCGTCGCCCCCGGCGACGACGCGCACGAGGTGCGGGCCGAGCCAGGCCGTCTCGAGCACCTCGAGGACCGTCTGGGGACGCGCGCGCCGGGGGGCCTGCGCGGTGGTGGTCGACATGAATACCTCTCGTCGGTGACTTAGGTGAGGCTAACATCACCGCCGGGTGTCCGAGGGTGACCCCGGTCACGCGGCCGGACTCTGCGTCGCAGGTGAACGCCGGACGACGCCCGCCTGAACGGACTCATACACGCACCCTGTGCCCTCCACAGCGACCGCAC
>JAQSXO010000422.1 GCA_029256625.1 Cellulosimicrobium sp.
TACGTGCTGCTCAACACGCTGCACCTGCAGAACTCGCTGCTCGGGCTCGCGCTCGTCCTCACGATGTTCCAGCTCCCGTTCGCGACGTTCATGATGCGCATCTCGTTCGAGTCGGTCCCGCGCGAGCTCGACGAGGCCGCGATGGTCGACGGGTGCTCGTCGTTCGGGGCCCTGCGTCGCGTGCTCGTGCCCGCCGTGAAGCCCGGTCTCATCACCGTGGGCCTGTTCGCGTTCCTCGCGGCCTGGAACGACTTCGTCGCACCGCTCATCCTCATCACCGACTCGACCAAGGCGCCGCTGCCGCTCGCGGTGGCGAACATGCGCCAGCAGGTCATGGGCATCGTCGACTACGGCGCGACGCAGGCGGGCGTCGTCGTGCTCGCCGCGCCGTGCGTCGTGCTGTTCCTCCTGCTCCAGCGCCACTACGTGCGCGGCTTCATGTCCGGGGCGCTGAAGGGATGACGACCCACGCCCCGCCCCCCGTACCCCGCGCCGTCGGGCCGACGCCGTCCGGCATCCCCGACGACCTTCCCCACGAACGACCCGACGAACCACGAGGCGGCGCCGCCGCCTCCGGAGGTGCTGCCATGACCACGACCCCGACCGTGCCCCGGACGCCGGGGACCGGTGCCCGCCCGACCGACGGCGGACGCCCGGTCGTCCCCGCGACGGGGCGGCTGCAGCCGCTCGGGCTGGCGCAGGTGCGCATCACGGGCGGGTTCTGGGCCGAGCGACAGGAGGTCAACCGCGCCGCGACCCTGGGGCACATCGAGCACTGGCTCGAGGCCGAGGGCTGGCTGCCGAATTTCGACGCCGTCGTGCGCGGCGACGTCGCGACGACCCGGCGGGGCCGGGAGTTCAGCGACTCCGAGGTGTACAAGCTGCTCGAGGCGATGGCGTGGGAGCTCGGCCGCCGCCCCGACGACGCGCTCGAGCGCCGGTTCGCCGCGATCGTCGAACGGGTCGCGGCGGCGCAGGCACCGGACGGCTACCTGTGCACGCGGTTCGGCAACCCCGGCCAGCCGGCGCGGTACACCGACCTCGAGTGGGGCCACGAGCTGTACGTGCAGGGCCACCTCCTGCAGGCGGCCGTCGCGCGGGCCCGCACCGGGCACCCGGACGACCTCCTCGTCGAGGTCGCACGCCGCTCCGCCGACCACGTCTGCGAGGCGTTCGGCCCGGACGGCATCCAGGGCGTCTGCGGGCACGCGGAGGTCGAGGTGGCGCTCGCAGAGCTCGGGCGCGCGCTCGACGAGCCCCGGTACGTGCGGCAGGCGGCGCTCTTCGTCGAGCGGCGCGGGCACGGCACGCTCGCGGACATCGAGTGGGGCCGCTCCTACTACCAGGACGACGTCCCGGTGCGCGAGGCGACCGTGTTCCGGGGCCACGCGGTCCGGGCGAACTACCTCGCCGCCGGCGCGGTCGACGTCGCGGTCGAGACCGGCGACGACGAGCTCGTCGCCGCGGTCACGCGGCAGTGGGAGCGCACGCAGGCCGCACGCACCTACGTCACGGGGGGCCAGGGCTCGCACCACCAGGACGAGGCGTTCGGCGACGACTTCGTCCTCCCGCCCGACCGTGCGTACTCGGAGACGTGCGCGTCGATCGGGTCCGTCATGGTGGCGTGGCGTCTCCTGCTCGCGCAGGGCGACCCGCGGTACGCGGACGTGGTCGAGCGCACGCTGTTCAACGTCGTCGCGACGTCCCCCGCGCACGACGGCCGCGCCTTCTACTACGCCAACACGCTCCACCAGCGCGTCCCGGGCGAGCCCGCCGCTCCGGACCAGGTGAGCAAGCGGGCCGAGTCCTCGTTGCGCGCGCCGTGGTTCGAGGTGTCGTGCTGCCCGCCCAACGTCGCACGCACGTTCGCGAGCCTCGCCGGGTACGTCGCCACCGTCGACGACGGCGGCGTGCAGCTCCACCAGTACGCCACGAGCGAGGTCCGCGCGACGCTGCCGTCCGGCGAGCCCGTCGCGCTCGACGTCGAGACCGGCTACCCCGCGGACGGGCGCGTGCGGGTGCGCGTCGTCGAGGCGCCCGAGCGCTGGGCGCTCACGTTGCGCGTGCCCGCGTGGTCGGGCTCGGGGCTGCTCGTGGTCGACGACGGCCCGGCCCGTCAGGTGCCCGCGGGCACCGTCGCGGTGCCCGACCTGCGCGCGGGGAGCGTCGTCACGCTCGACCTCGACGTCGCGCCCCGGTTCCTCGTGCCCGACGAGCGCGTGGACGCCGTGCGCGGGTGCGTCGCCGTCCAGCGCGGCCCCGAGGTCCTGTGCGTGGAGTCCGTCGACCTGCCGGACGGGCGCGACGTCGCCGACCTGCGCGTCGACGTCGCCGTGCCGCCGCGGGAGGAGGACGGGCGCGTCGTCGTGCGGGGCCTGCTCGTGGACCCGGTGACGGCCCCGTGGCCGTACGCACCGCTCCGCGGCGGGGCGCCCGGGCGCACCGGGGTCGCGCGCGGGTCCGTACCGGTCGAGGTGCCGGCGGAGGTCCCCGTCGACGTCCGGCTGGTGCCGTACCACGACTGGGCCGGCCGCGGCCCGTCGACGATGCGCGTCTGGCTGCCGACCGTCTGACCCGTCAGGCAGGGAGCCGGTAGAGGTCGTCCACCTGCTCGACGAGCCCGTCCTCGACGAGGCTCGCGACGCAGCGGTCGAGCTGCGCGGCGTCGTGCCACACCTCGGCCACGACGCCGCGCGGCACCGGCCCCGGCGCCTCGCGCAGCGCGGCCATGACCCGGCCCCGCACCTGGCGGTCGGTGCGCGCCCACGCCTGCGTGCGCCGGCGTGCCGCGTGCTCGTCGCCCGGCCGCCCGGCGCGGCGCCACGCGCACGCGTCGCGCACGGGGCACGCGCCGCAGCGCGGCGCCCGGGCCGTGCACACCAGCGCGCCGAGCTCCATCGACGCGGCGGCCCACAGCACGGCGTCCTCGTCGCCGGGCGGGGCGACCGTCGCGGCGGTCGCGCGCTCGGCGGCCGTGTACGACGGCGCGGGCAGCGCGGTCCCGCCGACGGCCCGCGCCAGGACGCGGCGCACGTTCGTGTCGACGACGACCGCGCGCCGCCCGTGGGCGAACGCGGTCACCGCCGCGGCGGTGTACTCGCCGACGCCCGGCAGGGCGCGCAGGGCCTCCTCGCCGCTCGGCACCTCGCCGCCGTGCCGCTCGACGATCGCGCGGGCGCACTCCTGGAGGCGCAGCGCGCGTCGCGGGTAGCCGAGCCGGCCCCACGCGCGCAGCACGTCGGCCGTCGGCGCCGCCGCCAGGTCGGCCGGCTCCGGCCAGCGCGCCATCCATTCCTGCCACGCCGGCTCGACGCGGACCACCGGCGTCTGCTGGAGCATGACCTCGCTCACGAGCACGCCCCACGCGGTGCGGTCCGCGGCGCGCCACGGCAGGTCGCGCGC
>JAQSXO010000024.1 GCA_029256625.1 Cellulosimicrobium sp.
CGGCGAGGTCGCGGGGTCGGTGAGCGAGCGCGAGCTGCTCGACGCCGTGTTCTCCGGCCGCGCGTCCCTCGCCGACCGCGTGGACCAGCACATGGAGCCGCGCTTCCCGCTCATCGGCGCGGGCGAGGGCGTCGAGGCGGTGCGCGCCGCGCTGCACGACGCCGACGCGCTGCTCGTCGTCGAGGACGGCGACCCGGTCGGCGTCCTCACGCGGCACGACCTCCTCGGGTTCGTCGCCGCCCGCTGACGCCCCCGCCACCCCGCCGAGCACGACACGGGGGTCGTCGTCCGACGGACAGCGACCCCCGTGTCGTCTCGGCAGCGGTCAGGGTCGTGGTCGGCGAAGAGCCACGACGGCGAGCAGCACGCACCCGGCGCCGAGCAGGACGCCGTGCGCCACCCGAAGCCCGGGACCGCCCCAGAACTGCGGCAGCAGCAGGACGAGGCCGAGGGCGAACGGCAGGGTGGACCACCAGCGCGCGACGTGCCGGAGCGCGACCGAGGTCAGCAGGCCGCCCGCCGCGAGGAGGATCAGGCCCGCACCGAAGAGCGTGACGGCGAGCGGTCCCTCGCGCAGGTCCGTCACGACGTCGAGGAACCCGGTGGCGGCGGGGTCGCCCGTGGCGGTCGCGGCGCGAGCGACCGCCTGGATGCCGAACATCTCGGCCCCGAAGAAGAGTGCCGCGAGGAGTCCGCCCGCCCAGACCAGGCCCGTCGCGGACGCGAGCAGATCGGTCGTGCGCCGTGGGGCCCGGGCGGCGAGGGTCGAGCGCAGCCCCAGGAGGGCGGGCGCGAGCAGCCCGATCGCGAGGATCCCGCACAGGTGCGCGACGACCCAGCGGTCGGACGCGAACGCGGCGGCGAGCTCGGCGGTCGGGCGTGCCTCGTCCGGCCAGGGTCGCAGCACGGGGAACAGGACGAAGCCCGCACCCGCCGCGACGAGCGCGGCGGCGGTCAGGCGCCGGGTCGAGGTCGACGGCGTGGCCGTGGCGGGCGCTGCGGTGGTGGTCGAGCTCATGGGAGCCTCCGGAGGGTTCGCGGGAACGGGTGGGTGTCCGCCCGGTCCGCTGTGCGCGGTGCAGGACGGACACGGGTGGTCAGGGGCTGTCGGCGAGCGCCGCGAGGCCGGCGAGCATCGCGCGGACGTGGGTCTCGAAGCTCTGGTCCAGGTCGTCCGGGAGCCGGAAGCCCCCGCCGAGCTCGAGGGCGACGAAGCCGTGCAGGCTCGCGCGCACGGACCGGATCGCGTCGATCGTGCGGTCATCGGGGAGGTCGAAGCCGCGCAGCACCGCGGCGACGACCTGGACGCTGCGCCCTGCCGCCGCGGAGAGCGCGACGTCGGCGGGGTCGTCGGGGTCGGGCGCCACTTGGACGGCTGCGTACCGCCCGGGGTGCGCACGCGCGTAGCGCCGGGTCGCGTGCGCGAGGGCGGCGACGGCGTCGGGCCCGGCGAGCCCGACCGTCGCGTCGGTGAGCGCCCGCGTGTAGTCCTCCACCGACACCACGGCGACCTCGCGCCGCAGGGCCGCGAGCGACCCGACGTGCTTGTAGAGGCTCGGCGTCGCGACGCCCGCCTGCGCGGCGACCTTCGCGAGCGTGAGGTCGGCGAAGCCGGTCGGCCCGCCCGCGTCGACGAGGTCGACGGCGATCCGCACCACGGCGGCGTGCGAGAGCCCTGCCCTAGCCACGGGTGCCCTCCGACCCCTCGCCACCGGCGACGGCCGGGTGCGCGACGGCGTCGGGCAGGTCGGCGAGGAACGCGAGCGTCGCGGCGACGACCTCCTCGGGTGCCTGGAGCTGGGGGTAGTGGCCCACCTCGGGCAGGACGAGCGTCGTCGCGCCGAGCGACTCCTGCGCCCACGCGGCCTCGGCCGCGGGGTCGGCGTAGTCGGGGTCGAGCGCGCCGAAGATCGCGAGCGCGGGCGCCTGGACGTGCGCGACGCGCGGCTCGACGACGCGGTGGTCGAGCTGGAGCGTCAGGTCCCGGAAGGAGCGCAGGCGTCCCGGCTCGGAGAGGCTGGAGCGGATCGCGGCCTGGTGGGCGGCGAGGCGCGCGGGCGTGCGGCCCTTGTTCAGCGACCCGTAGAACGAGGCCCAGAAGGCGGCGCCCCACGGCCGGGCGAGCGCGAGGCGGTAGAGCACGCGCATCGCGCGGAGCTTCGCGGGCGACGACGGCTCGCGCAGGAACCCGTCGAGGAGCACGAGCCCGCGCACGAGGTCGGGGCGCTCGGCGGCGGCGATCACGGCGGCCGACGCCGCCATCGAGCTCCCTAGAAGGACGGCGGGGCCCGCGCCCAGGTGCTCGACCAGCGCGACGTAGTCGGACGCGGTCGCCTCGTCGCCGTGGGTCGCGAACGTGGTGTCGCTGTCGCCGTGGCCGCGCAGGTCCACCACGACGACGCGGTAGCCCGCGCCCACGAGGTGCGGGACGACGTCGTCGTAGGTCGCGCGCAGGTCGCCCATGCCGGGCGAGGCGACGACGAGGGGGCCGGTGCCCTCGTCGGTGTAGGCGAGGCGGCCCTCGGCGAGGGCGAGGCGGCGCACGGTGGGCTGCTGGCTCGTGTTCATAGCCCCTAGGCTAATGGTATTAGCCATCGGTGGCAAGAGGTCGCCGGGATGACGCCACGGCCGGGCCGGGACGACACGCGTAGGGTGGGGAGACCCGCGTCCGCGCGGGCTTCCTGCACCCGACGAGAGGCAACCTCGTGACCGACCAGCCCACCCTTCCCACCGCCTCGGGATCCTTCGGCGACAAGCCGACGCTCACCTTCCCGGAGACGGACGCGCCCAGCGGTCTGCAGGTCGTCGTGCTCAGCGAGGGCGACGGCCCGGCCGTCACGTCGGGGCGCAACATCGTGGTGCACTACCTCGGCCAGACGTGGGGCGGCCACGTCTTCGACAACTCCTACGACCGCGGCGACACCATCGCATTCCCCATCGGGGTCGGCGCCGTGATCGGCGGCTGGGACAAGGGCCTGGTCGGACAGAACGTCGGCTCGCGCGTGCTGCTCTCGATCCCGCCGGAGCACGGCTACGGCCAGCGCGGCGTGCCGCAGGCCGGCATCGGTGGCATGGACACGCTCGTCTTCGTCGTGGACGTCGTCGACGTCCAGTGACCTCGTGAGCACGGGGTGCTCGCCGTCCGGAGGAACCCCCGACGGCGGGCACCCGGCGCTCAGCGCCGCACCGACCGCGTCACGGTGAAGCGCGGCTCGCGCGCGACCTGGGTCGTCGGCCCGACCGCGCGCTCCAGCGCCGGCCGGTAGCGCAGGTGCGAGTTCCACACGCACCACAGCTCCCCGCCCGGGCGCAGGACCCGCCCCGCCGTCGCGAACATGCGGTGCGCCGCGTCGGTGCGCAGGGCGGCGCCGTCGTGGAACGGCGGGTTGAGCAGCACGACGTCGGCGCTCGCGTCCGCCAGCGTCGCGCCCGCGTCGTCGCGCACGGTACGCACGCGGTCGTCGACCCCGTTCTCCCGCGCCGTGAGCGTGGCCGACCGCACCGCGGCGTCGGAGCGGTCCGCCGCGACCACCCGCGCGTCCGGCCAGCGCCGCGCCGCCCACGCCGCGAGCAGCCCCGTCCCGCACCCGAGGTCGACGACGTCGCGCGGCCCCGCGGGCTCGGGTGCCCGCCCGTCCGGCGACCCGCCCGCCGTGGTGAGCTGCTCGAGCAGGAACCGCGTGCCGAGGTCCAGGCCCGCCCCCGCGAAGGCGGCGCCGAACGCCGCGACCCGCAGCCCGACGTCGGGCAGGTCGGTCGTCACGGGGTAGGTGAGCGCGGCGCTCGCGGGCCGGGGCGACGTCGCGACGAGCACGCGCGACTTGCCGCGCGCGAGGCTCGCGCGCACGTCCTGGAACGACTCGGCGAGCACGTCGTTCATGGCGCGCGTCATGTGCTTGACGCGCCCGCCCGCGAGGAGCACCACCCCGGGATCGGCCTCGCGCGCGACGTGCTCCGCGACGTCGCGCAGCGCCGCGAGGCCGCGGGGGAGGCGCAGCAGCACGACGCGCGCCCCGGCGAGCAGCCCGGGACCGAGGCCGTGGCGCGCGTACGCGCCGGTCAGGCCGAGCGCGGCCGCGTTCGCGTCGAGGGCCGCCTCGGCCGTGCACGCGTCCTGGTGGACGCGGATCCCCGCGGCGCGCCCGCCGTCCGACGCCGCTCCCTCCCCGGGCGTCGACGCCGCCGTGAGCAGCGCCGCGCCCAGCGTGAGCGCCCCGTACCGGTCGTCGACGACCACCACCGCTCCCGGGTCCGCGTCCGCGAGCCACGGCGCCGCCTCGTCGAGCAGGAGCCGGTCCACGGGGTCGACGGCGACGGGGGCGTCCTCGCGGTCCGGGCCGGTGTCGTCGGTGCGCAGGCGCGCGAGCAGCGCGGCGAGGTCGGGCGGGGAGGTCGTCACCGGTCAAGTCTCCCCGACGGTGAGCGGCTCCCCGCCCGGCCGTGCCCGCACTGTCGTGCCGCCGCACCTCACCCGGCCGTCGCCGTGCCGTGGGCCGCCGCGAGCGCTACTGTGCGGTTCCCGGACAGCGAGGAGGCACCCGTGGACGTCCCGCGAACCCTGGACGAGTCCCGCGCGGCGGGGCGCGCCCTGCGCGACCGGGTGCCGCGCCGCACCCAGGGGGCGCTGCTGCTCCCGGAGCGCGACCCGGTCGCGATCATCGAGGAGCAGAACCGGGACCGGCTCCAGGACCTCGTCCCGCTGCGGATCGGCCGGATGCTCGAGTCGCCGTTCGCGTTCTACCGTGGCACGGCGGCCACGATGGCCCACGACCTGCGCGACGGCCCGCAGACCGGGGTCCACGTCGTCGCGTGCGGCGACGCGCACGTCTCGAACTTCGGACTGTTCGCGTCGCCCGAGCGGCGCGTCCTGTTCGACCTCAACGACTTCGACGAGGCGTCCGACGCGCCGTGGGAGTGGGACGTCAAGCGCCTCGCCGCGAGCATGTACGTCGGCGGCCGGGACAAGGGGATGTCCGAGCAGGACTGCGCCGACGCGGCGCGCAGCGCGGTCCGGGGCTACCGCGAGACGCTGGCCGAGGCGTTCGCCCGCAGCGCGCTCGACCGCTACTCGTTCCAGATCGACACGGACCTCATCGAGCCGCTGCTGCTCAAGGAGGGGCGCCAGGAGCTGCGCCGGACCCTCAAGAAGGCCCGCCGGCGCACCTCGGAGCAGGTGGTCCAGAAGATCACGGGGCGGACCGAGGACGGACGGACGCGGATCGTCGACCAGCCGCCCGTCACCCAGCACGTCACCACGGCGACGCTCGACGAGCTGACCGCCCTGTTCGAGGCGTACCGCGAGCCGCTGCGCGCCGACGTGCGGCTGCTGCTGAGCCAGTTCACGGTCGTGGACTACGTGCTCCGCGTGGTCGGGGTGGGGAGCGTCGGGACCCGCTGCTACATCGTGCTGCTCGAAGGGCCCGCGGGGGAGCCGCTCGTGCTCCAGGTGAAGGAGGCGACGTCCTCGGTCCTCGCGACCTACGGCGGGATGGTCGACGCGCTGCCCTCCGGCCTGGTGCCGGCGGGGAAGGTGCCCGCCCAGGGTCGGCGCGTCGTCGCCGCCCAGCGGATCCTCCAGGCGCAGTCCGACCCGTTCCTCGGCTGGATCACGGTCGAGGCGCCGGAGCGCACGGGTCGCCCGCGCGTCGACTTCTTCTGGCGGCAGTTCCGCGACATGAAGGGCTCGGTCGAGCTCGACCGGCTCTCCGCGAACCAGTTCGTCCGGTACGGCGAGCTGTGCGGGCGCGTGCTCGCCCGCGCGCACAGCCAGTCCCCGGGGACGCGCGTGGCGTCCGGGTACCTCGGGCGTTCCGACACGTTCGACGAGGCCCTCGCGCGCTGGTCGCGCGCGTACGCGGACGTCGTCGAGCGCGACCACGCCGCGCTCGAGGCGGCCGTCGCGAGCGGGCGTCTGCCCGCCGAGCGGGACGCCTGAGCCCGGCCGCCCGCCCGTAGGCTGGGCGCCATGACGGACGACGCCGGGCTGCCCGGCCCCGAGGACTCCGCGCCCGCCGACCCGCCGCGCGGGACGGCGCGCGTCGCGGTCGAGTACTGCACGCAGTGCCGGTGGCTCCTGCGCGCCGCGTGGGTCGCCCAGGAGCTCCTGCAGACGTTCCGCACGCGCCTCGGCGAGGTCGCGCTGGTGCCCGGGTCGGGGGGTGTCTTCCGCGTCACGCTCGACGCCGGCGCGGGCCCCGTGCTCCTGTGGGACCGCACGACCGACGGCGGCTTCCCCGAGATCCCGGACCTCAAGCGGCGCGTGCGTGACGCCGTCGCGCCGGACCTCGCGCTCGGCCACACCGACCGGGCCGCCGCCCGGTCAGGGACCGGCGACGCGGTGACGCCGGAGGACTGAGGGCTCAGCCCTTCTTGGCGCGGGCGGCGGCGAGCCGCTCCTCCTCGGCGCGGACCTTCTTCTGCACCTCGCGCTCGGTCTCGAGCCATGCCGGCGGCTCCTGGCGCAGCGCGTCGATCTCCTCCGTCGTCAGCGGCTCGGTGAGGCCGCCGCGCGTGAGGCCGGAGATGGAGACGCCCAGGCGTCCCGCGACGACGGGGCGCGGGTGGGGGCCGTTGCGGCGCAGGTCGCTGAGCCACTCCGGCGGGTTCTTCTCGAGCTCCTCGAGCTGCGCCCGCGTGATCGTGCCCTCCTGGAACTCCGGGGGCGTGGCGGGCAGGTACACCCCGAGCTTCTTCGCCGCGGTGGCGGGCTTCATGGTCTGCGCGGACTGCTTGGGGGTCATGGGCTCCAGGGTAGTCGGCCGGTCGGGCATCGGCGGCCCGCGTCCTGGCGCCGAGGGGAGCGCGGCCGGTGGCCCGCCTAGGCTGGTCGGGTGGACGACGACGCGGGCACGGCCCCCGAGGTGACGAACGACGCGACCCCCGACGACGGCGGTGCGGTACGCCGGTTCCGGCTCGCGTACGTGCCGGGCGCGACGCCGGCGAAGTGGGTGCGCACCTGGCGCGAGCGCCTCGCCGACGTGCCGCTCGACCTCGTCGCCGTCGAGGCGGGCGACGCCGAGCGTGCCCTGCGCGACGACGAGGCGGACGCCGCGATCCTCCGCCTCCCGGTCGACCGCGACGTCCTCAGCGCGATCCGGCTCTACGAGGAGGCGCCGGTCGTGCTCGTCTCGCGCGACCACCTGCTCGCGGCGCTCGAGCCCGAGGAGCCGGTCGCGCTCGCCGACCTCGCGGACGAGGTGCTGCTGCGGCCGCTCGACGACGTCGTGCCCTGGGCCGGCGAGCCCGGCGCCGCCGACGACGCGCCGGAGACCCCGGGTCGGCCGGCCGTCGAGCGTCCGGCGACGACGGGAGACGCCGTCGTGCTCGTCGCGGCGAACGTCGGGGTGGCGGTCGTGCCGCAGTCGCTCGCGCGGCTGCACCACCGCAAGGACGTGACGTACCGGCGCCTCGACGACGCGCCGGCCGCCCCGGTGGCGCTCGCGTGGGTGGCCGACCGTGACGACGAGCTGGTCGAGGAGATGGTCGGCATCGTGCGGGGCCGCACGGTCAACAGCTCGCGCGGCCGGCGCGCCGGCGGCGCGCCCGAGGAAGCCGCGGCGCCCCGCACGCAGACCGGGCGCGGGGGGTCCGGGGGGCAGGGCGGACGTGGCGGGTCCGGACGCGGGGGAGCGGCCGGCGGGCGCACCGGCGGGGCGAAGGCGGGGCGCGGCGGCGCGTCGAAGGGCCGGGGCTCCCGCGGGCGCGGCGGGAAGCGGCGGTGACGGCGGGGCCCGGGTCGCGCGCGACGACGGACCCGCTGCCGTCGGGGCCCGGCGGGGACGGCTCGCTCGAGCTCGTGCTGCTCGACGCCGTGCCCTCCGACGAGAGGGACGTCCTCCTCGCGGCCGCTCTCGCGCTGCGGCTCGGCCCGGGCCAGGACGCGTTCGTCCCGCCCGCCACCGACGTCGTGGACGCGGCCCGTGCCGACCCGGACCGGCACCTCCTGGTCGCCCGCGCGGCGTCGGGCGACGTCGTCGCGCTCGGGGTGCTGCACCCGGGCGGCGCGCCCGCGGAGGTCGTGGCGTTGCTCGGCGGCGTCGGAGCGGACGACGTGGTGCTCTTCCGCGGCTTCCTCGTCGACGTCGCGTCGCAGGGCGCGGGGGTCGGCACGCGCGTGACGGCGCTGCTCCCGGGAGCGGTCGCGGACCTGGCGCGCGTGCGCCGTCGGGCCGTCCCGTATGCCGCCCTGGTCCTCACGGTCAACGACCGCAACGCGGCGGGCCGCCGTGCCTACACGCGTGCCGGCCTGACCGACCGGGGCGCCTACGTGGGCGGCAGCGCCGGCCCGCAGCGGGTCATGGCGAGGTCGTTGGATAGGTCTTGACTTATATAAGCAGGTACTGAAGCATGGTGGTCATGGAAGCGTTCGACGTCCTCGGCGACCCGGTCCGGCGCCGGCTGCTCGAGCACCTCGCGCGGGGCGAGCGACCGGCGGGGGAGCTCGCCGCGCTCGTGGGCGAGGAGTTCGGGATCAGCCAGCCGGCCGTGTCCCAGCACCTCAAGGTGCTGCGGACGAGCGGCTTCGCGACCGTGCGGCCCGAGGGGACCCGGCGCCTCTACGCGCTCGACCCCACGGCGCTCGACGAGGTCGAGGACTGGGCCGCCGGACTGCGGCGGTTCTGGGAGCAGCGGCTCGACGCCCTCGGCACCGAGCTCGCCCGGGGCGCGCGCGAGCGGCGCCGCGCCGCGGCCACCGACGAGGACGCCGGACGTCCGACCGACACCACCAGGAGGACAGCATGAAGGACTTCATCGCCGAGCTCGAGGCCGCGCGACGCTCCGTCGGGACGGGGGCGCTCCCCGCGGGCGAGGCCCGCGTCCTGACGATCGAGCGGACGTACCCGGCCGACGTCGAGGACGTGTGGGACGCGGTCACCGACCCGGAGCGCATCCCGCGCTGGTTCCTGCCCGTCACGGGCGAGTTCCGCGTCGGGGGCACGTACCAGGTCGAGGGGAACGCGGGCGGCGAGATCCGCGCGTGCGACGCACCGACCCTCCTCCGGCTCACCTGGGTCATGGGGCCGCCGACGCCGGAGGACTCGTCGGTGGTCGAGCTCCGCCTCGCGCCCGCGCCCGACGGCGGCACGACCCTCACGCTCGAGCACACCGCCGTCGTGCCACCGGAGATGTGGGACGTGTACGGCCCGGGCGCCGTCGGCGTCGGCTGGGACGGCGCGCTGCTGGGCCTCGGGCTGCACCTCGACGGCGCGGGACCGCTCGACCCCGAGGAGGTCCTCACGAGCCCCGAGCTGCGCGCGTTCAACGTCGCGAGCAGCGAGGCGTGGGGAGCGGCGCTCGCGGAGGCGGACGGGCTGGGTGCGGAGGACGTCGCCGCGCGCGTCGCCGCCACGACGGCGTTCTACGTCCCCGCCGACGACACCCCCGACGCACGGTAGGTCCCCGTCCCGGGGTGTCCGGCCCCGGGGGGACGGCCGGCGGCGGACATCCCCCGTGGGGCGGATGTTCACCTGTCGTTCACCCGGCTTACCCTCGTGCGATGACTCCGCCCGATTCGTCCCGTGCTCCACGCCTGCTCGACCGCCCCGAGGCCCCCACCACGACCCGCCCGGCCGCGCACCCGCACGCGCTGCCGGAGCCGGCGGCGGACGCGTCGTCCCGGGCCGCGGGTCAGGTCCTCGTCGCGGTGTCGTGGCTGGTCGGGGCGGCGCTCGTCGTCATGGTCGCGCGCCTGCTGCGCGGGCCGAGCGAGGCGCTCTACCTCGGGATCACGGCCCGGACGGCGGAGCTCCCGGGGTCGGGACTCGTCGCGGAGGGCGGGGTGCTCGTGCTGCTCGGGATGTGCGCGGTCGTCGCGTGGCGGTCGCGGCGCGCGGGTCCGCCCGCCGTCGCGACGACGCTCGTCGCCGGGGCGGGCGCCGTCGTCGCCTACGCGGCGAGCGAGGCCGTGAAGTCGCTCGTCCGGCAGCCGCGGGGGTGCTGGGATCTCGTCGAGGTCGCGCACTGCCCGGCGGCAGGGGACTGGTCGTTCCCGAGCAACCACACGGCCATCGCGTTCGCTCTCGCGACGGCCGTCGTCCTGGCCGGCGCGCCCGCGGTGCGCGTCCCCGGGGCCGTGCCCGCGCGGCACGCGTACCGGTCGCCCCTGCGCGACCTCGCGCTGTGGGTCGTGCTGCCCGTGGCGCTCGCGGTCGCGGTCGCCGCGGCGCGGGTCGCCGAGGGCGTGCACTACCCCCACGACGTCGTCGCGGGCGCGGCCGTCGGGGTGGCGGTCGTCGTCGCGGCGGTGACGGTCCTCGCCGGCCCGGCGACCGTCGTGGTCACCGCGGCGTGCCGCGTGGACGGCGTCCGCCGGGTCCTGCTGGCGCGGCCCGCCTGAAGCCCTGAGGGACCGCGTCGGGCGCGGACGAACCTCGGCGAACCCCCAGACCACGCGAGCACCCCCGCCACGGCACGCCCAGCAGGCCTCCGACGTCAGCGCGGCACGGTGACGAAGACGTCGAAGAGCTCCGGGTGGTGGGCGTGCACGAGCACCGCGAACACCACGACGTCGAACAGCAGGTGCACCGCGACGACGTACGTGAGCGACTTGCTCCAGGAGAAGATCCAGCCCTGGACCAGGGCGAACGGCACGGTGAGGAGCGGTCCCCACTCGCGGTACCCGAGCTCCCACAGGAACGACACGAAGACCGCCGCCTGCAGCAGGTTCGCCGTCCACAGGCCGAAGTGCTCGCGGTACAGCGCGAACACGACGCACACGAAGAACAGCTCGTCCCAGATGCCCACCGCGTTGACGCCCACGAAGAGGCGTGCGATCTCCTGCCCACCCGTGATCTCCGGCCAGTTGAGGTACGCGCCCGACCCGATGAAGTAGAACGGCAGGATCAGGTACCCCGCGACGACGACCACGACGAGGTACACGACCTGTCCCCGCGTCCAGCGCCGCCCGGTGGCGACGGGGAACCGGATGACGTCCTCGTGGAACGCGAACCGTGAGAGCGCCCACGGCACGAGCACGGCGAGGGACAGCACGACGGCGAAGCGCACCATCCCCGCGTCCGACAGGTCCGCCTCGAGCGAGATCGTCGAGATGATCGCCATGCCGGTGCCCACCAGCGCGAGGTCCCGGCCGAGCCGCCGGTCGACGACGAGACCCAGCGCGATCCCGAGCACGAGCGGCACGTACCCCAGCGGGCGCACGTGCACCGCGAACAGGAGCACCGCGGAGCCCGAGACGAGCACCGCGGCGAGCAGCCGCAGCGGCGAGCCGACCGCCCAGGGCGGGAGGGCGGCGTCGGGCAGGGGGGCGAGGGCCGGTGACGTCACCCGCACACGGTGCCATGATGCGAGGCGTGGAGCGAGGGGCCGAGCGGCAGCCGGACCGGCGCGGCGAGCTCGACGCGGTGCGGGCCCTCGTCGTCGTGGGGCTCGTGCTCTTCCACGCCGCGCTCGTGTTCGACGCGCGTGACGACTTCTACGTGAAGAACGCCGAGACGACCGAGCTGACGACGTTCGTCGTCGCGCCCGTCGTGGTGTGCGCGATGCCGCTGCTGTTCGCGATCGCGGGGATCGGCGCGTGGCACTCGGTCCGGTCGCGCGGGCCGGGCGGGTTCGCCCGGGAGCGGCTGCTCCGCATCGGGGTCCCGCTGCTCGTCGCCCTCGTCCTGCTCCTGCCCCTCCCGCAGTTCCTGCGCGCTCGCGCCGAGGGCACGTGGACGGGGTCGTACCTCGGGTTCTGGCCGCTGTTCTTCGACGTGCGGCTCGAGCCCGGGGACGTCCCGTTCGTCCTCGACGGCGAGCACTTCGAGACGGGGCACCTGTGGTTCCTCGTGCTGCTGCTCACCTGGGCGCTCGTGCTCGCCGCGCTCGTGCGCCTCGTGCCCGACGACGCCGGTCGCCGCTCGCGGGAGCGGCTCGCCCGGGCGGCGGGCGCACGGGGAGCCGTGCTCGTCCCCGCCGTGCTGGTGGGGCTCGTGTGCGCGGCGCACGAGCTCGAGGAGGGGTTCGCCGCGTGGAGCCGCTGGGGGTACCTGCTGTTCTTCCTCGGCGGCTTCGTGCTCGCGTCGGACGAGCGGTTCCGGGCGGCGGTGCGCCGGGACGCGGTGCTCGCCGGGCTGGCAGGCCTGGTGGCGTTCGCGGCCGGGATGGTCCTGTTCCTGGGCCCCGCGGGCGAGGTCGGCGCGTTCACCGGTCGCGGCTCCGCGGCGGTGGGGTTCCGGTTCCTCTACGGCCTCGCGGGATGGTGCTGGGTGCTCGCGCTGCTCGGGTCCCTGGACCGGTGGGGCGCGCGCCGGCGCGCGGCGAGAGCCTCCGTCGGGGCGGCCGCCACCCGGGAGGACGCGGGCGCCGCCCGACCGCGGCGCCGCCGGGCCTGGGCCTACCTCGGTGCGGCGGTGCTGCCGCTGTACGTGCTGCACCAGCCCGTCGTGGTGGCGGTCGCGTACCCGGTCGTGGGGTGGGACCTACCCGCCGCGGCGAAGTACGCGGTGATCGTCGTGGCGTCGCTCGGCGTGCTGCTCGCGGTGTACGACGTGCTGGTCCGACGCACACGCGTCACGCGCGTGCTGCTCGGCATGCGCGCCTGAGCGGTCAGAGCTCCTCGTACACCGCCGGGTCCTGGTCGTTCGTGCGCCCGTCCGGGCGTGCGAGGCCCGTGAGGACGTTCATCTCGTGGGTCGTGAGCTCGAACGAGAAGACGTCGAGGTTCTCGCGCTGGCGCTCCGGCGCCGACGCCTTGGGCAGCGGCACGACGCCGAGCTGCACGTGCCAGCGCAGGATCGCCTGGACGGGGGAGACGCCGTGGGTCGCGGCCACCGCCGTGACGGCGGGGTCGCGCAAGAGCTCGCTCGCGCGGCCGATGGGGCTCCACGCCTCGGTGAGGATCCCGCGCTCGGCGTCGGCGGCCCGCTGCGCGGCCTGCGGGAAGTACGGGTGCAGCTCGACCTGGTTCACGACCGGGGTCACGCCCGTCGCCGCGATCACCGCGTCGAGGTGCTCCGGCAGGAAGTTCGAGACGCCCACGTGGCGGACCAGGCCCCGGTCGCGGCACTCCACGAGCGCCTCGTACGCCTCGACGTACCGTCCGACGCGCGGGTTCGGCCAGTGGATCAGGTACAGGTCGATGTGGTCGAGACCGGTGCGGAAGAGCGACTCCTCGACGGTGCGGACCGCGTCGTCGTGCGCGTGGTGGCGACCGGGGAGCTTGGACGTGACGATCACGTCGTCGCGCGGGACGTCCGCCCGGCGGACGGCCGCACCCACGGCGCCCTCGTTCTCGTAGCTGAACGCCGAGTCGATCAACCGGTAGCCCGCGTCGATCGCGCGCGCGACCGTCTCCGCGCCCTCCTCACCGTTGAGGCGGTAGGTGCCGTACCCGATCGCGGGGATCGCCGTGCCGTCCTGGGCGCTGAGGGTGGGGATCGTCATGGGCCCCATGGTGCGTCGGGCCCGGCGCGGCCCGCACCTCGGCGGGGCGGCGGGGGCGCCGGGACCGCCGCGCGGGCGAGAGACGAGAAGCGGCCCCCGATCCGCAGGACCAGGGGCCACCTCTCACCTCTCGGCGGGTGCTACGCGGCGCTCGGGAACGGGACTCCCGTGGTCGCGTGGCAGCGGTAGCCGTTCGGGTTCTTGTCGAGGTACTGCTGGTGGTAGTCCTCGGCGTAGTAGAACGGGCCGGCCTCGGCCGCGGGGCGCATCTCGGTCGTCACCGGGTCGTAGCCCTTGGCCTCGAGCACCGCGGAGTAGCGCGCCGCGGTGTCGCGGACCGCCTGCTCCTGCTCCGGCGTCGTCCAGTACACGGCGGACCGGTACTGCGTGCCGACGTCGTTGCCCTGGCGGTAGCCCTGCGTCGGGTCGTGACGCTCCCAGAAGATCTTGAGCAGCTCCTCCTCGGAGACCTTCGTGGGGTCGTACGCGACGAGCGCCGTCTCGGTGTGGCCGGTGCGCGCGGTGCACGCCTCCTCGTAGGTGGGGTTCGGCGTCGTGCCGCCCATGTACCCGACGGCGGTGCTCACCACCCCGGGGACCTGCCAGAAGATCTCCTCGGCGCCCCAGAAGCAGCCCATCGCGAGGTAGAGCACGCGCGTGCCCTCGGGCCACGGCCCGGTGATGGACGTGCCGAGCACGGTGTGGGGACGCGGGGTCTGCAGCACGGGCGACTGGCGCCCGGGCAGCGCGTCCTCGGGGGCGATCATCGTCGTCTTGCCGGACGAGCCGAAGATCGCGTCGAAGATCGAGTTCATCGCTTACCTCCTGAAGTACCCGGACGACCGGGGCGCTGGCCCACGACGCATCGTCCTGGCACGGGGTAGAACGCCGCGGGGGCGGCGGGTGTTCCGGGCCGAGGCCGGCCCGCCGCGAGCCGGACGGACGCGCCGCACGAGCCTCTCACGGGACGATCGAGTCGATGTAGCCGCCGTCGACGCGCACCGCCGCACCCGTCGTCGCCGACGCCAGCGGCGACGCGAGGTAGGCGACCAGGTGCGCGATCTCCTCGGGCTCGATGAGCCGCTGGAGCAGCGACTGCGGGCGGTGCTCGCGCATGAACACGCGCTGCGCCTCGTCCCACGGCAGGTCGTCGCCGACGAGCTCGCGCGCGAACGCCTCGACCCCGCCCGTGTGCGTCGGGCCGGCGAGCACGCTGTTCACCGTGACGCCCGTGCCTGCCGCCGCCTTGGCGAACCCGCGCGAGACGCCGAGCAGCGCCGTCTTGCTCACGCCGTAGTGGATCATCTCGGCCGGGATCACGACCGCCGAGTCGCTCCCGACGAACTGCACCCGGCCCCAGCCGCGCTCGATCATCCCCGGCAGGTAGGCGCGCGTGAGCCGCACCCCCGCGAGGACGTTCACCTCGAAGTAGCGGCGCCAGGTCTCGTCGTCGATCGCGAGGGGGTCCTCGCTCGAGAAGATCCCGAGGTTGTTCACCAGGACGTCGACGTGCGGGACGGCGTCGAGCACGGCCGCCGTGCCGTCGTCGGTCGCGAGGTCCGCCGCGACGCCGAGCACGTCCGCGCCCGGGACGTGCGCGCGCACGTCGTCCGCCGCGCGCTGCGAGGTCTCCTCCGAGCGACCGTTGACGACGACCGCCGCCCCGCACTCCGCGAGGGTGCGCGCGATCGCGAGCCCGATGCCCTGCGCCGAGCCGGTGACGAGCGCCCTGCGCCCGCCGAGGTCGATCTCCATGCGTGCTCCCTCCGCGCCGGGGGCGGCGTGCGCCGCCCCACCCACCGTCGCGCGCGACGACGCCGGTCGCCACCGCGGCCGAGCCTGCTCGGCGTAGGGGGTGCGCCGTAGGGTGGTCGGGTGAGCACACCGAGCGAGCACCCCGACTGGACCACCACCGGTTTCTCCACGCGTGCGATCCACGCGGGCCAGGACCCGGACGCGACGACCGGCGCCGTCGTGCCGCCCATCCATCAGGTCTCGACGTACAAGCAGGACGGCGTCGGCGGGCTGCGCGGCGGCTACGAGTACTCGCGCTCCGCGAACCCGACGCGCACCGCGCTCGAGGAGGCGCTCGCGGCCGCGGAGTCCGGCGGCCTGCGCCCGACGGCGGACGGCTCGCCCGCCGCGCGCGGGTTCGCCTTCGCGTCCGGCCTGGCGGCGGAGGACACGCTGCTGCGCGCCGTCGTGCGCCCCGGGGACCACGTGATCGTGCCGGACGACGCCTACGGCGGTACGTACCGGCTCATCGCCCGGGTGTTCGGGCCGTGGGGCGTGGAGCACACGCCCGTCGACCTCACGGACGTCGAGGCGGTCCGCGCCGCGGTGCGCCCCGAGACGCG